>DATGOF010000548.1:0-7724 GCA_035306285.1 Acidobacteriota bacterium
GGGCTGGAATGGAACCCTCGGACCCGGGAGATCGGGGGCAGGGTTGGGTTACCTTCTATAAGTCCTTGCTATAAGAACTTGCGAACTGGGCTTTTCGGTGGGGACCGGTTTGTTATAGTTAGCCTGCACTGATGAAATACCTGACCTACTCTGGAAATGATCTGATCGCTGCCAAATTGCCTGAAGGCTCAACGGTTTACTATCCGCCGCCGCCTCTGGAAGGGATTCCCCGCAGCGAGATTACGGCAGCCGTTCGCCGTGCCTTTGAGAATCCGCTGGGTATGGAACCGCTTTCAAAACTCGTAGGACCCGCATCAAAGGTGTTGATTGCCTTCGATGATAACTGCCAACCCTTCCCTTTGATGAAGCGGCCTGATTTTCGGCAAATCGCAATTGAGACTCTTCTCCAGCTGCTTTACCAGTACGGCGTAAAGAAGGAGAACCTTCAGTTAGTTTGCGCCGTGGCTTTGCACCGTAAGATGAAGGAAGCAGAGCTCCGCTACATGGTTGGAGACCGAATAATGGCGGAGTTTTATCCCGACCAACTGTATAACTTTGATGCCGAGGATAGGGATAACCTAATCGAGCTGGAGGAAACGGAAGAGGGAGAGGTCGTCGAAACTTTGAAGGCGGTGGTCGAATGCGACCTGGTTATCTATGTCGACACCGTACAGATTCCCCTCAATGGCGGCCACAAGTCAGTAGCCGTTGGATTCGGAACTTATCGCACCCTATCGCAGCACCACGCTCCGCAGATGACTGCCGAAAGCCCCCATGTTATGCAGCCGGATGGTTCCTGCATGCATCGTTCGATTGAACGTATTAGCCGCGTCATTGAGCGACATGCACGCATCATGGTACTGGAGGCTCCCATGAATGGAGCCACCTATCCGGCCCATGTCCGTTTTCTGTGTAAACCGCCGGAACGATGTAATGCCATCGAAAACGGACTCCGCTTTCTGACTCCTCCTTTCATGAGGCTCCTACCGGAACCGGTGCGACGCAAAGTTTTTCGAAGTATTAAGAGCTGCTATAGTCCGCTTGCCGTTAACGCCGGATCAATCGACGCGGTACATCAGATCACTCTCAAGGCACTCAGACAACAGCTTGAAGTTAAGGCGCCCAGACAACACAGCACACTGATTTTTGGCCTTCCAGATCTGAGCCCTTACTCTGTCGACGCCCGCATCAATCCGATTCTGGTCGTGAGTGACGTTCTCGGCTATGTGTTCAACTGGTTCTACAACCGGCCTCTTGTCAAGAAAGGGGGCGTAATCATCATTCTCAACCCGGTTTATGAGATTTTTCACCCGGAGTATCATGTAGCTTATAAGAGATTCTGGGACGAGGTTCTTCCTGTAACCAATGATCCGTTTGAGATGCAAGGGCAATTCCAGGAGCAATTTGCTAGCGACCCGCACTTGATTGAGTGTTACCGTAATCGCTTCGCACATCACGGCTTCCACCCCTTCACCGTGTGGTATTGGGCGACCTATCCCCTCCAGTATCTCTCGGATGTCATCCTGGTGGGACCAGGGAGCGATCGGGAGGCGAGGCGACTTGGAGTTTCATGGGCACCGACTCTTGAACATGCCCTCGCCATGGCCAGGGAGCACACAGGAGAGGACGATGTGGTAGGGCTGACAATTCCACCGTTTCTCTACATGACCGTTGGGGAATAGATATGTCGATTCTTAAATTTCTCGGTCTGGGCGGTAGTGATCAATCAACCGACACGACCGATTCCGCAACCGAAAGTGTTCGAAAAATTGCCCGCAAGCTCGAGGAGATGGATCCGGTGAAGGCACGATACATAGCGGCCTTCGCTTATTTGCTAGGGCGTGTTGCGCATGCGGATGATGACATCAGTGAAGATGAAACCAGGATCATGGAACAGATCGTGATGGAAAGGGCTAAGCTCCCTGAGGAGCAGGCTGTCATGGTGATTGAGATGGCCAAACGCCAGAACCGCTTATTCGGCCATATCGAAAACTTTCTGGTCACCCGCGAGTTCAACGAACTGGCTACCCGTGATCAGAAGCTTTATCTGCTCGATTGTCTTTTCGCGCTTTCCTCAGTTGACCGTTCCATTTCGGTTCGAGAAGACCGCGAGATTCGCCAGATTGCCAGCGAGCTTCTACTCCAGCACGACGATTTTATACGCGTTCGATCCCGCTACCGCGAACATCTTGATATCCTCAAGAAGCCCGGCGACGAGTCTTCGCGAGATGACTCTGAAGAATAGAGCAAGGAAAGGGTCAACTTTTCTGGAGGATGTTCGAGTCAGCAGCAGTTCCAGTTACGGGCCGTCATTTCTTCTCTTCAGACCAACTCCCATAACCAACGCATCTTCCCGGGGATTGTGATAATAGCCGGCCCGGCGTCCAAACACGCGGAAACCTAACTTCCGGTAAAGACTCTGGGCGACTTTGTTAGACTCCCGCACATCCAAGACGGCGTAGGTGATTCCTTCCTCTCGTGCCCGCTCCATGCACTCGGTAAGCAACCAGCTACCCAGTCCGATTCCACGATAGTCTTCATGAACCGCTATATTGGCGATCAAGAGTTCCCTGCTCTGCCGGAAAGCAATGAGGTATCCCAGCAACTGATCGTTCTTAGAAATTTTCAAGGCCATGACATCCGGATTTCTCAAGGCGAGCCGAAATCCGCCGGCCGACCAGGGAGTCGTAAAGCTCTTTCGTTCAATCGGAAGCACCTGTTTCAGATCACCAACCTGGAGATCCGAAAGGAACATTTCAGCGGTCGATGACGGGTCAAGTTCCTGTGCCACTTTATTCACACAAGCGCATCTAAAGATATATCGGTTCTTGCCGATGTAAATACAAACGGACACGTGACAGGCGCTCTCATGGCATTTTTCTCGTTCGTGATTATCATCCTCGCAGTCGTAAGCTTATACCTCTTCCTGTCGATCTACCTGCTGGTCCGCTTTGTCGGTGGATACCTGCTGGAAAAATTTTATCGCAAGGTGAGACTGTAAACAGCTGAAATCGGCCGATCATGATAGATCCGTCTGATGAGCCCGCCAACTGCTACAGACGTTCTCTCCTGCCCTCTGGCAAGCAGCAACCTTCATAACAGAAATCGGAACTCGGTCCATATTTTCCGAGAGATTTCCTTTCACGTGCAAGGTCCAGGCGTTCTTCAATCAGATCCAGGGCCATTTCCACGAACGCCGGGTGTGTTCCTGCCGTGGCGGCTCGCACCATATTGAGGCTGATCTCGTCACAGATCTCCCTGGCCTCAGTATCCAGATCATAAAGGACTTCCATGTGATCGGAAATGAATCCAATCGGGTAAAGCACGACATCGTCGACGCCTTCATTCTTGAGCTTCTTGAGCCAGTCTCCCACGTCCGGCTCCAGCCAGGGCTGTGATGGAGGACCGCTGCGGCTCTGGTAGACGAGATCCCACGAAGAGATACCCAGGCCCTGGGCAACCAGATGACAGGCTTCGAAAAGTTGACTCTCATAGCGACAGGCAGAAGCCATTGTCAACGGAATACTGTGGGCACAGAAAACCAGTCGTGCCTGTCCACGCCGCGATTCGGGTAATTGGTCGAATGCGTTTCGAACTCGATCGATGCCTGTCTCGATGAAGCCTGGATGGTTATAGTAGGCGCGAATCTTGTCGACCTTCATCCCAGTCAGACTATTTTGATCGAGTGCTCTTGCGATGTCTTCACGATACTGCCGGCATCCCGAGTAGGAGCTATAGGGCGAGGTAAAAAACCCCAGAACGCTCCGGATTTCCTTCTCATACATGGATTTCAAGGATTCGCCCAGGAAAGGATGCCAGTTGCGGTTTCCAAGATAGACTGGCAGAGAAATTCCTCGCGCCTCCAGGCCGGCTTGTACCGCCTTCATCAGCTGCCGGTTCTGCTCGTTGATTGGACTGACCCCGTTGAATTGCTCGTAATGCTGCGCGACTTCCAGTAACCGCTCACGAGGAACATTTCGGCCTCTCGTGACGTTTTCGAGAAATGGAATGACATCTTCCATTCCTTCGGGTCCACCAAATGAAACGATCAGTACAGCCTGGTAGGAATTCCTGTTCATTGCTCTCTGTGTCATTCGCTTTCTAGTTCATCCCCGGACGACTTTTCCCGGATTCTTCTCTATACGATAGCAAAATGGAGGGCCTTCGATTAACCGCGTGGGCTGACGGGGGAAGCGAGCTTTCCTCCGGTCGGTGAATGGGTGGTCGATCGTTCTGGAGGAACCGGGTCACTCCACTCATCTGATCACGATCGACCTACGTGTGTCGATTCCGGCGGCTGTGCTGATGTGCCGCGGGAAAGGCTAATGCGCCAAAGGCGGATAATGCATGAAGTCGGTGATGATCTTACGATGATCGAAGACCAATCGTTCAAGCGGAATCTCATGCAGATGATAAACCTTGATGGCATGAGCGTCAGAACCGGGCTTTGGAGTGCCCTCGGCGTCTCCGATGAAGACAACCGACGCCGTGTGAAAACGGGGATCCCGATTCGGATCAGAATAAACTCCCAGTATCGTTCTCAGTTCCACTTTCAATCCGACTTCTTCCCGCACCTCACGCACGGCCGCTGCCTCAACTGTCTCACCGACATCGACGAAACCGCCCGGCAGAGCCAGTCCTTGTGGGAAGTTCTTACGCTCGATCAAAACGATCCCCTTCGGACAGTCTCGATTCCAGAGGCGTATGATGACATCAACTGTAAGGCGTGGTGTTTCGATCATGTGATACCTTCCAACAATTATTCCGGCTCATCGGGCGGATGTCGATTGGTAGCTGATTTGTCAACGATTGACACAGGAGAGGATTTGCTTTTAACTCACTAATTTCTTTAAGAACAGTCAACGAGTATGCCTGATTACGAACGAGAGAAGAAACTGGCGGCCGAGAAGGCGATCCAATTCATCGAAAGTGGGATGACGGTAGGCCTTGGCTCGGGCTCCACTTCCAGTTACTTTATCGATCTTTTGGGGAGAAGAGTGCGGCGGGGATTGCAGATTCAAGCCATTCCAACCTCTAATCGGAGCGGCCGCCTGGCGGAAGAGGTCGGAATCCCCCTGACCTCTTTCGAATTCGTGAACAGCCTGGACATTACCGTCGATGGAACCGATGAGTTTGACAGGAGCCTGGCCCTGATTAAAGGAGGAGGAGGGGCACTGCTTCGGGAAAAGATCGTCGCCTCGGCCTCAAAGCGAGTCATCATCATTGCTGATTCCGGCAAACGGGTCGATGTGCTAGGGCGATTCCCGCTGCCGGTGGAGGTGACTCCTTTCGGCTGGCAGGTCACTGCCCACAAAATCGAAGGGCTCGGGGCCGTTCCCGCCCTTCGACGAGGACCCACAGGAGAGATCTTCGAGACTGCCGAGAGGAATTACATTCTAGACTGCCGCTTCGATTCGATCCGACAGCCGAAAGAATTAGCCAGGAAGCTTGATTCCATCGTTGGTATCGTGGAGCATGGACTCTTCACCGATCTCGTCGACATGGTTATTATGGGGCACGGAGATTCAGTAGAGATCCTGGAACCAAACCCGAAAGCGACCCCTTGACTCAGTCACCAGTTTGGAACTTCGTGTTCAGACTTTCCGGTTGAATGATTGTAATGTTTGAACGAAAAACCACCGGATCAGTCATTTGCCGTTCGTGCGGACGACTCGTGGGCGTCAACGATGACGTGTGCTTTAATTGCGGAGCCAGAAATCCGGGCCTCTGGGGCTATGCACCTCTGCTGCGAAAGCTTGGCTACAACCTGGGCTTCGTCCAAATTATCACCTGGGGATGCGTCGCTCTCTACGTGGTCACACTGTTGTTCGATCCGGCGGGAATACGAACCGGGGGAGCGTTCGCATTTCTTGCACCCAGCACAGAAAGTCTCCTGATCTTCGGGGCGTCTGGATCAATCCCCGTTTTCATGCTGGGCCGCTGGTGGACGCTTTTGAGCGCCGGCTGGCTGCATGGAGGTTTGCTGCACATCTTCTTTAATCTGCTCTGGGTACGGCAGCTGGCACCGGTTACCGCGTCTCTTTACGGCTCGAGTCGACTGGTCATCATTTACACCGTAGCCACAATCACAGGATTCACCTTCAGCACACTAGCCGGTGTGGGCATCACTATCGGGGCATCTGCCCCCTTGTTCGGTCTTTTTGGGGCTCTTTTCTGGGCAGGAAGAAAGACAGGCAGCAGTGAAGTTGGCCAACAGGCGTTGATGTATGCCATCATTCTGCTCATCTTCGGATTCCTCTGGCCGAACGTTGACAATTTTGCTCACATCGGTGGTTTCGTGGGCGGCGTACTAGCCGCGGTCTGGTTGAATCCTCTTAAAGAAGAGAACTACTCGCACCTGCTGCTGGCGCTGGTTTGCGTTGCGGCGACAGCCATTTCCATTGTGATGTCCGTCCTCTTTGCCTTCATCTGAAAAAAACGCGGGAAGCCTCAGGGATTGTTGAAGTGGCGGGAGAGAGCCTTTACCCCCGCCTTTCAGGCTCTGCTAGAATGACAAACATTGTGAAGGATAAAGGATTTGGCTGGTTCTGCTGGGGGGTTACCTCTTATCTCATCGCAGTAATTTTATGGGGCGCCTATGTTCGCGTAACTGGTTCTGGGGCTGGTTGCGGAAGCCACTGGCCTCTCTGTAACGGTGAGGTCGTGCCGCGAGCGGCCAGTGTGGAGACGCTGATTGAGTTTACCCACCGAGCCACCAGCGGAGTGGCTCTCTTACTGGTTATCGCCATGGTCATTATGGCTTTCCGCCGTTTCCGAAGAGGCCATATGGTCAGGCTTGCCTCGATCGTCACGCTATTCTTTATCCTCACTGAAGCGTTTATTGGTGCGGGACTGGTACTCTTCGAGTTGGTCGCCGAGGACGACTCTTTCGCCCGTGCCTGGGCAATGTCCTTTCACCTGGTGAATACGTTTCTGCTTCTAGCAGCCGCGTCGCTCACCTCCTGGGCTGCCTCTGGCGGGCCCCTACCCAGAGAGTTTGGCCGGGGCCGTTTTCAACTCCTGCTCTCCACCTCACTTCTCGGGATGCTTCTCGTTGGTGCCAGCGGAGCCATTGCAGCACTGGGTAACACTCTTTTTCCTTCCAGCAGTCTGGCCGAAGCTCTTCGGAGCGACTTCAGTGTATCCTCGCATCTTCTGATCCGGCTTCGCATTTATCATCCGATTTTTGCCGTCATTACCAGCTTTTTGATTCTGGCTACCGTTTTCGTGGGCAGCCGTGAGAGAAAAGGAATCCTGGTCAGTAAATTGGGACTGAGTGTGGCTGTGCTCTGCATTTCACAGGTGGTCATCGGGATTGTCAACGTAGCACTGCTTGCTCCGGCCTGGCTGCAACTGACACATCTGCTTGTTTCCAATCTCCTCTGGATATCAATTGTGCTCTTCGGGACCGTTGCACTGAGCACAAGACCGGTTATCCTGGGCGAAGCCCGCACCGCCGTCGTGAGAACGTCTTGATCAGAAACTCGTAAGTAGTCTACAATGATAGACCTAAGGGGTAATCCGACTAATTCGATCAATTCAATCAATTTACACCACAAGGAGACAAGATGAGTCAAATTGAAGAAAGAGGTTATGTAAAACCAGAAGTCCTGGTCTCCACCGAATGGGTGGCCCAGCACCTGAACGATCCGAACGTTCGAATTGTCGAATCGAATGAGGACCCTCTTCTGTATCCATCGGGCCATATTCCCGGCGCGGTCGAA
>DATGOF010000549.1:0-3676 GCA_035306285.1 Acidobacteriota bacterium
ACCGGCTCAGCTTGCGGAATGTGAAGCTATCAAACTGTTTGTTGAGCGGGCTCGTGCCGTTAATCCTACCTTCCAACTGACTCGTGAGAACTCAACGCTGGTCTATCAGATCTGTCAGAAACTGGATGGACTTCCACTGGCTATTGAACTTGCGGCCACCAGAGTCAAACTTCTTTCTCTACAAAGCATTTTGTCCCGACTTGGCAGCCGTCTCGACCTCCTCAAAGGAGGGGGCCGAGATCAGCCAGACCGCCATCAGACTCTACGTCAGGCGGTTGGGTGGAGCTATGATTTGCTCACTCCCGACGAGCAGGCGTTCTTTCGGAGGGTTTCCATTTTCCTTGGTAGCTTTACCCTGGAAGCGGCATCAGAGGTATGCTGTTCCGGTGAAGGGCAACTGGACGTCATCGATGCTGTCTCTTCCTTACTCGATCATAACCTTCTGCGACGGCAAGATTCGTTCGGCGATGAAGAGCGGTTTGCAATGCTTGCCACCATACGTGCATTTGCACTGGAGCGTCTGGAACAATCAGGAGAGGAAGCAGAAATCAGAAGGCGCCATGCTTTTTATTTCCTAAAACGTGCCGAACAAGCCGAACCAGAACTGACCGGCAGCCAACAAAACCTCTGGCTTCATGAAATTGAGGCAGATCACGACAACCTGCGATTGGCATTACGCTGGTTTGAAGGGCAAAGAGAAATTGACAGTGCTTTGCGAATCGCTTCATCAATCTGGCGTTTTTGGCTCTCTCGCGGACATCTGCAGGAGGGCAGAAGTTGGTTTGAACGTCTGCTTGACCGTCAGAGGGAGGATGGCTCAAAAGTCGTGCGGGCACGCTCTCTTCACGGGCTCGGAACACTCGTGAACAACGAAGGGGATAACCGGAAAGCTAGAAAGGCCCTAGAGGAGGCCCTTGAACTCTGGCGAAACTTGGATGACCCGCACGGACTGGCTGCCGAACTCAACAATCTAGCATGGATAGCGATCGAAATGGCTGAGTTCGACACGGCTCGAGACTTGGCTGCCGAAGGCCTGAACCTGAACCGAAGGCTGGATGACCGCCGCGGAGTTGCAGTCGCACTCAACAATCTGGGCTGGATTGCAAACTATCAATCAGACTGCTCCGCCGCACTTAAGTTTCATGAAGAAAGCTTGGAATTTCGCCGCGATATCAAAGACCTTCGAGGGATTGCATTTGCCTTATCCAACATCTCGTGGGCAGAGCGAGAGATGGGTCGTTTTGCCGGTGCTCGGGCTCACGTTACGGAGGCTCTTCGTCTTCTGCATCAGCTGGATGATCGCTTATTGACTGCCTGGGCATTAACTAATTCTGGAGCGCTAGAGCTCTATGAAGGAAATCTGAAGCAGGCCTGCGAACTGCTTCAGGACGCGATCAAACGATGGGAGGAGATGGGTAATAACAACGGAAGGCCCTGGTCCCTGACTCTTCTTGCCCAATCATTGGAGGCCCTGGGGCGGGTGGAGGAAGCATCCTCCCGTGCACAAGAAGGTCTCCATGGGTGGCAGGCCTTTGATAATGTCTGGGGGATCGCTCTGGCGCGCGCAGTGTGGGGGCAAATCTGCCTAAAAAGGGGCGAACTGGAACTCGCACGGGAATACTTCCAGTCTAGCCTGATCGCTCGGAAGGCTCTGCGAGATCGCCGAGGAATCTCAGAGTGCCTCGAAGGGCTTGCCGCGGTTATGGCCCAAACGGAGTCTACTCACAACGCACTTCTTCTTATTCAGGCGGCCGAACTCCTGCGGCGGAAAATGCAGACCCCAGTTCCTCCGCTCTATAAGGATGCAATTAGGACATTAAAGGGAACACTCGCCCGACAATCCAGCAATAAGGATCAAGCGAGTCAGATCGATCCGGCGAAGTCCAGCTCGTCTTTTGTTGATGATGCAATAAGGATAGCGCTTCAGTCTGGACCTTAACCGAAGGATGCAGAAAAGCAGTGCTCCTTTTGGACCTTCGGATCTCGAAGTCGTTAAGATCTTAGTATGAACACACAATCGGGAAAACTGCGTTTCTTTGCTTTGGGGAGTGCCTTTGTAATCCTGTTTAGTACTGTTGTTCTGGCATCGGAAGCCCGTCCGATGAACTCCCCGCAGACATCGTCGGCTGCAGACACCGAGCTCAAGCTACCGGAAGGCTTTTCGGCAACTGTCTTCGCCGATCAGCTAGGAGTTGCCAGACACATCGCGGTTCGCGATAACGGGGATGTCTACATTGCGCTTCGCCGACTTTCGGAAGGTCACGGAATTGTCGCCCTCCGGGACTCGGATAATGACGGCAGGGCTGATCAAATTGAACGCTTTGGTGAATTCGCCGGTTCCGGCATCGGAATTTACGAGGGTTATCTTTACTTCTCAACCGATTCTCCGGTGATGCGGTACCGACTTCGCGAGGGAGAACTGCTACCTGAACAAACGCCCGAGATGATGATTGAAGGATTTCCCGAGCAGTCATCGCATCCCGTCAAACCCTTCACCTTCGACGACCGGGGACATATCTACGTGGATGTTGGGGCACCTTCCAACGCCTGCCAGGAGAAGGATCGTACACCCGGAAGTCCAGGTCTGGATCCCTGTCCGCAAGTAGAGAGACACGCTGGGATTTGGAGATTCGATGCTGATCGACCCGGCCAGACTCAACAATCTGATGGCTACCGCTATGCGACCGGAATTCGTCATGCGGTTGCTCTCGACTGGAACTTCGAAGTAGGTGAGCTTTATGTGGTGCAGCACGGTCGGGATCAGTTACATCAGCTGTGGCCGGACTTGTTTACTGAGGAGCAAAGTGCCGAACTGCCCGCCGAAGAATTTCAGCTTGTAACCGAAGGCTCTAATTTTGGATGGCCTTACTGTTACTAGGATCAGTTTCAGAGCAAGAGAATTCTTGCTCCTGAGTATGGGGGCGACGGGAAGCAAACCGGCCGCTGCGGCGAATTTGACGAGCCAATCATGGCATTTCCGGGTCACTGGGCTCCCAATGACTTGGTCTTTTATACCGATGATCAATTTCCTGAAAAGTACCGCAATGGAGCCTTTATAGCTTTTCATGGCTCTTGGAATCGCGCTCCTTTGGAGCAGCAAGGCTATATGGTGGCATTTGTGCCTTTTGAGGGAGCGAAGCCCTCCGGCGATTGGGAACGCTTCGCCGATGGTTTCGCAGGCCAGGAAAAGATCAGCAGCCCCGGTGAGGCTCGCCACCGCCCGGCTGGCCTGGCAGTTGGCCACGACGGCTCACTGTACGTTTCGGAGACGGTGCAGGGTCGCGTCTGGAAAATTACCTACCGCGGCAATTGATCGATCAAGCAGGTTTCCTGGAGTACTTCTGCCACGGTGGCCCTGCCAGATGAGAAGAAGCTACCACGTAGTTTCAGCCTCATCAAGGAGCTCACTCCCTGACCGGCCGACTCGGCTAAGTCCTGTCCCCTTTTGGATTCGTTCCCTCGACTTGGGTTTCCCGGAAAAGAGATGGGGCCTGGCCCCTTAGCCCCACTCCTTTACTTTAGCTCCCAAGGCGGTAGAGGCCATGGCCCCATTTTTACCTGGTTTCTTCTGGCTTTAACTTCTGTGTGAAGCTAAAACAGGTGTAGTCCCCAGGAATAGAGGGTTGACCGTAGAAACTTCCTGGGTTGAAATGTTCAGCCTACTTCAATCTGGAGC
>DATGOF010000550.1:0-2512 GCA_035306285.1 Acidobacteriota bacterium
GTATGACATTTTGACCATGTTCCGTCAATCCACCATGTCGCCGTTCGGAACAACAGGAATCGGCGAACTCATTGGTCCAGTTGTGTGCTGACAGCTGAATGACCCTTAGACCGAGTCGATGGAGCGCTCGTAAGACATTCAGGTCGCCGTCGAGATCAAAGCCGCCCTCCAGATCTAAAACGGCGGCAATCTTTCCTTCCTGGTTGATTCTCTCAATATCCGACGCGTTAAGCGCGAGGGCGATAGTGTCGCTGTTGGCCTCGATTTGTTCTAGAGCCAGATTAATGAGGCGCAACGCGTGTTTTGTCTCATAGCGTTGCGGGTAGTATCGCTCGTGAACGAAAACAGTGAAGTTTAAGGCATCGACGCCTCCTTCACGAAGTCTGGGCAGATCCACTTGACCATCCGAATACCTCTGACCGATGTCAGTACCTTCATGAAACTGGCGATTTATTACATGGACGTGGCCGTCGAATACGAAGGCATCCTGGTGGAATTGACGGGCATCGACATTTTCTCTGCTCTGATGACTTTCGCCGTCCGCAGCATTACAGGCGGCAACAGACAGGATCAGGAGCAAAGAGAGAAAAAAGGCAACAGGGCTACCGATCATTAGGGTCATGATTGCACTCGATCAGGCTTCTTCCAGTGGAGGAACCGGGCCACGGCTAAAAAGTGAATCCGCCGGAGCGGTGTACGAGATATCCAGATGAGTCGTCTCCAGGCGAACACCGCCTTGATAAGACGAATCCATCAAGGCTGCCAGGGCTCCCGTCGTCAGGAGTGTGCGCTCCACCGGATAGTTGGCCTTCCCATTGATGATCAACTCTTCGATTTGAAAGGTGAGATTGCTGAAATGACTGAAAGGGCGACCGGACTGGAGCCAGAACAGGGTTGATAGAGGTTCTTCTTGCCTGCTGACGGATGCCGCAAACACAGCGTCCCGGATGTGGCCGTTCAGGATATAAACGGCCGCTCTTAAGCCGCTTCGATAGTCGAGCAGGAAGGCAATCGGTTCATCAACATTATCCTGGGGAGTACCCGCCTGACGGGTTTCGCTTCGCCCCAGGGCCGCTTCCAGCAATTCTCCCGCCCAGTCTGTTTGGCTGGTCCAGGTCCACACATCAGGTCCTTCCAGGCACTGGACCGCTTCGATCCCGGTTTCGCCACCCTGTCGCCGTTCCACCATACATTGTAACGTCTCCAGGGCGTGGAACCCGTAAGATTCCTTTCCGCCATAGAAAGCAGCGACGGCATAGTCGACCGGAGTGTCGAGTTCAAGTTCGATGGGCGGACGTCGCCAGGTAAGGGGCAGAGATGAACCGGCAAGAAAAGGAAAGCCGAGTTCGACCGACTGATCATACATCCATTTTGCCTTCTCCCATTCGACCGAAAGATGCTTGTCGGAGAACACCGGGACAGCATGGCCGGTGTCTCGGAAGGTCTGTACAATTTGACTGAATAGTTCGTAGCGGGGGTAAAGCTTTTGTCCCTTCTCGTTGAGAGGATAATCACCGTGCTCGCCAATCAACACGACACCGTCTACAGCCAGGTCATCGCCGTCCATCAAAAGAGCATCTCGAATACTCGGCATAATCGCATATCCATGCTTCTCAGCCAGGTCTCGGCTCATGTCGTTATCGGGCACCTGATCGGTGTACATTGAAACCACTTGTACCCTCGGAGAACGCCTAACGCCGTCATGGTCATATCCTCCGAGAAGCCTGCCGACGATGACATCGGCGTGGGAATTGCGGCGATACTCGGTGATGATGGTAGCCACGCGGGGTCTCTGCGGGGGGAGTAGCCCCTCATCCGTAGTCGACCGGCATCCTGCGAAAGGTAAGATGGTAGCGGCACCGCTGATCTTCAAGAGCTCCCGGCGATTGATCTTCACGGTCTTTCGTCTCCTTTCTGTTGACTCCTCGCCGTCGTCGGTTTCAAAGAATTACTATCCCCGCTGGAATCCTTGTCCCGATACGTTACTCGGTTGAAGAGCGAACTGCAATGCCGGAAAACTGAATGAGCGGACGATTATCCGGGTTGTCGGGACTTTGTTGCATGATCGTTAAAGCAGGTGGATCTTTCGGAAAATAGCGACGGTACACCTCCATAACTTGATGGATTTGATCAAGATTTCCCAAATAGGCGTTTATGCTGACGAGGTTGCCCCAGCCCATCCCGGCAGCTTGTAAACAGTCCAGGATGTTGCGAAGGGCAAAATGAGTCTGGGTTTGAATGTCATCGGTAATATAGCCAAGTGGGGGGACGAAGCCGGAGAAGCCTGACAGATACATGGTATTGCCGGCCATAACGGCCGGGCTGGCGGTGGGGCTCAATTCCGAATGGAAGGACGAATGACCCGGCGCCGACTGAGATCATCGACCGCTACCGCGGTTAACTCGATCGGGTGTACATCGGGAATTCGCTTCATCGTCAGCGTCGCCCTCGCGGGGGTATTTCCGAACTGAAAGAATTGGCGGTAGACCGTGTTCAGATCCTGGGTCTGCAC
>DATGOF010000551.1:0-2627 GCA_035306285.1 Acidobacteriota bacterium
CAATCTGATACACATATCGAGTATCTCTCCGGCCAGCTCTTCAGCCTTCTTGAGACTTCCTGGTTGGCTGCTGTCGAAGAGGATGAGAGGGTGGAGATTGCCGTCGCCGGCGTGGAAGACATTGGCGACTTCGATTTCATATTTTCGGGACAGCTTCTTGACCTCAGCCAGGGCCTCGCCGAGTCTGCTTCTGGGGACAACCCCATCCTGTACGATGTAATCCGGGCTCAGGTGGCCGACTGCTGAAAAAGCACACTTGCGCCCTTTCCAGATTTGCAAGCGTTGATTTTCGTTAGCTGCCACCTGGACTTCCATCGGCCTCGATGCCGAGATGACATCCTGGAGCGCCTCAAATTCGGCAGCGACTTCCTGCTCCTCTCCTTCCAGCTCGACAATTAAGACCGCCTCCGCTCCCTTCGGATATTGGGAGCCCACCGCCGCTTCCGCCGCTTTCAGGGCAAGGCGATCCATTATTTCCATGGCACCGGGGAGGAGCCCTGCGGCCACCACCCGAGAGACGGTCTCGCCGGCCAATTCAAGCGAGGAATAGGAGGCCATGACGGTTTTGAAAGTCTCGGGCCTCGGGATAAGCCGTAGCGTTATTTCAAGAGCGATCCCGAACAACCCTTCGGACCCGACAAAAAAGCCGGTCACGTCGGGACCGTTATTTTCCAGGCTTGCTCCGCCCAGCTCCACCACCGTCCCATCCGCCAGGACCGCCTTGATCCCCAGGATGTGATTGCTGGTCATGCCGTGCTTCAGGCAATGGGCACCGCCTGAGTTGAATGCGACATTGCCACCGATCGTGCAGACGGACTGGCTGGAAGGATCGGGCGCATAGTAAAGCCCGTAGCGAGCGGCGGCCTGCGAGACCTGAACGTTCACCACCCCGGGCTCAACGATGGCGAATCTCTGTCGGGGATCCAGCTCCAGAATCTTATTGAGCTTATTGAGAGCAATGACGATCCCGGTTTCGACCGGGAGCGACCCCCCAGAGAGGCTGGTGCCGCTTCCTCGTGCGACAAACGGTATTCGCTTCTGATAACAGAGGCGAATCGTGTCCACGACCTCTGTCTGGCTGACCGGGAGCACCACAGCCAGGGGGCGGGAGCGAAACACTGTTAAAGCATCGGACTCGTATACTGCCAGTTCGCTCGGCTTCTGGAGGATCCTTTCATTCGGATAAATGGTCTCCAAATCCGAGATGAGGCGGCTGGCAGACGTCACAGTGGTACTGGCCATACCGGGCTTAGATATTTTTTATTGGAAGGGCCTGCCTCTGGGACAAAATGCTGCTTGCCAGCGGGAAAGCCCGAATCTCACGAACAATTGTTTGTCCAAGTCTACTACCTCAGACATTGAATTCGCCCGCATTAGAGCACGTGCGGACTCTAGCACGGAATTTGATCGAAGTAAAAATATTCGCCGATTCTGAATACGCCCACCAATCATGTAGGGCTCCAGGGCAATCTCAGTGGTTGCTCCATGGAGAGCGCGGTCTTAGCGCGGAATGTGCCAAACAGACTCAAAGGAATCTGACCTCACCGGCAACCGCCTCCATTCTGTTCGCTCGAAGTTTGCCTCTAGGCCGGCCGTACAGAAGCCCCGAGTGGAAATTATACCTCTGTTATTCAGATCCGTGCTTGGCCGCCAGATCCGAGAGTCGCTGGTCGATTTCCTCCCGGGATAGCCATCTGCCTCGTACCATGACTCCTGCCTGCTCCGAGAGGTTCGAAATATCTTCCAGCGGATTTGCGGTCAACAATATCAGGTCGGCCCGATGCCCTTCAGCAACCTGGCCGAAAGTATCCTTATCCTGGAAGTACTCGCCGACGTTGATGGTGCCCGAGACCAGGATCTGGGCCGGAGAGAGTCCGCATTCAGCCATATGCTCGGCTTCTCGGAAGATCGAAAAGCCGGGTACGCTGAACTGCTGCGGCGCATCTGTCCCGAAAAGGATCGTTACTCCTCCTTCGGCTAAGGCGCGAAGCAGCACTTTGCGATTCTCGGCAATCCGAGAAGCCCTCTCCCGGTCGAAATTGGGGGAAGTGATACGCTTCTGGTAAGACTCGCCCCAACCCTCAACGACATCTCTCGGCATATACTTGAGCTCGGGATAATTTCGCAGCGTCTCAAAGTCGGCGGCGCCTATGATTGTTTCCCAGAGTGCCATAGTCGGAATGACGCCGGCGCCACTATCCAGAGTCAGCTTGACGATTTCTTGCAGCCTCGCCTCGTCGAGTTGGCCCTCATCTCCATCCAGGTATTCGATATATCCGTCTAAGTGATCGATTGTCCGCTGTCCCTTTTCGAGGGCATGCACTATTCCGACGTCTGCCGGCACGTGTCCGGCGAAGGGGATTCCAACTTCACGAGCGGTATCGGCCATCGCGTCGTATTCCTCAACAGTCAGCCCAGGGTAAACTTTTAGAAGATCCCATCCCTCGTCCGCTTGCTGGCGAACCATCTGCGCAGCATGTTCAGGAGATTCGACGACATCTCCCCGAAAGCCGGGGCCTGCCAAATACAAGGTAGGAGATACCAACTCTCCGCTATTGGCACGGGCTCTTAGATTCAACTGGTTGGGGTGGCCGAGCATCCCTCGAACGGTCGTCACTCCGTTGGCC
>DATGOF010000552.1:0-4505 GCA_035306285.1 Acidobacteriota bacterium
TTGTTTCGACGAAGCATCTCGAGGCAAACATTTACAGTAATTCGATTAATCCATGTGGAGAGCCGAGAGTCGCCACGGAACGAATCGGCGGCTCGATGAACATTGATCATAGTCTCCTGTACTGCATCTTTCGCTGACTCCTCTTCCTTCAAGATGCGAAGAGCCGTTCTATAAATCCGCTGACGAAAATGGACAAATAGCTTCTGGAAGGAAGCATCATCGGATGACCGAAGATGACCATGAAGTTTAGTTTCCAGAGCGTTGAAATCAGGTGCGTAAGTTGCCATGAATTAACCCTCCTTCCACCCGCCTATCTAGCAGGCTGCGTGCCAGTTCTGTAAACCTTTGCAGTAGAATGACTTAAAAGCACTTCGCCAAA
Organism: Acidobacteriota bacterium; assembly: GCA_035306285.1. GTDB lineage: Bacteria > Acidobacteriota > UBA6911 > RPQK01 > JAPXNP01 > DATGOF01. Next base: position 380 of record DATGOF010000552.1, read on the forward strand.
GACAGACTGTTAACTGAATTAACAGCCGGAAGGAAGGGCACGGTAAGTTCAGACTGGGTAACGTCCTTGGGGCAAGGGTTTGAAGGATCGTTAAATTGTTTTACATTAACTGTTATTGTTATTAACGATTAATTCTGATATTGCTTTAACTTCGAGATGATCGTCTGACGAGTGATGCCCAGAGCTTCGGCGGCATGGCTCTTATTCTGGTTATGAGCTTCGAGCGCATCCAGTATCAGCTTTTTCTCCAGCTCGGCAAGTTGTTCCTTGAGTGAGAGTCGGTGGTTTGCCTGTACGCGGGCCGGAAAGCGGATGCGCTCTGACAAGAGATCTGAAGTGATGGATCGGCCGCTGTCGCACAGAATGACCAGTCGCTCGATCTCATTCTCCAGCTCGCGAACGTTCCCCGGCCAGTCGTATCGGAGCAAAGAGTCAAGTACATCCTTCTGAATACCCGGAACATGTTTATTCAGTCTCCGACAGAGGCGGTGGAGAAAAAAGTTCACCAGTACTGGAATGTCGTTCTTGCGGGCCCTCAAGGGGGGAACGTGTACCGAAAACACGTTCAGGCGAAAAAAGAGATCCTGGCGGAATTCCCCTTTTTCGACCATTCGAGCCAGGTCGCGATTGGTCGATGCCACGATTCGGACGTCCACCTTTCTCGCTTGTCCTTCGCCCACCGGCAGAATTTCCCCTTCCTGGAGGACACGCAGTAATTTCACCTGGAGACTGGCTGGGGCCTCGCCTATCTCATCCAGGAACAAAGTGCCGCCGTTTGCCAGTTCGAAAAAGCCCTTGCGCGATTCTGACGCTCCCGTAAAAGCTCCCTTGCGATGGCCGAAAAAGGAGCTTTCAACCAGGTCATTGGGAATGGCACCGCAGTTGACTGCAACAAACGCTTCGCCGGCGCGCTGGCTCTGTTCATGGATGAATCTGGCAACCAGTTCCTTACCCGTGCCTGTTTCGCCTTGAATCAAAATCGTCGAATCAGTTTTTACGACTCGGCTCAGCAGATTCAACAATCCTTCAATTGCCTTGCTCTGATAGATCAGCTTGCCGTCCGACTCTTTTAGGACTTCCATCTCCTGGCGGAGCAAAAAATTCTCCCGCGCCAGACGCTCGTTCGCCACCTTGAGTTCCTGGGCAAGTCGTTCATTTTCTCGTTTGAGTTCCCACCTTTCCAACTCCTGCCTCACCTGTTCGCGCAAAGAAAAAGGTTCCCAGGGCTTGGTAATGTAACGATGAACATGCCCCTGATTGATGGAATCCATCAAATCCTCCACCTCTGTATAGCCGGTCAGGATAATCCGGATCACATCGGGATTGATTTCCAGCGAGCGTAGCAGGAGCTCTACTCCACTCATTCCCGGCATTCGCTGGTCTGTCACGATGATGGAAATCGGCTTCTCTTTTAAAAGCCGAATGGCGTCCTCGCCCCCGGTTGCCTCGTACACCTGGAAGTCATCCAGGAAGGTCCTCTTCAGCTTTTGAAGATTCGCAATTTCGTCGTCGACGATGAGAAGTCCGTGTTTCTTGTTCATTGGCTCACTGGCAGTAGAACGCGAAAAGTCGTTCCTTTGCCGATTTTGCTGTCGACCTCGATCCTTCCGTCATGCTGTTCGACAATGGCATAACTAATGCTCAGTCCGAGGCCGGTCCCTTTTCCTACTGTCTTGGTTGTAAAGAAAGGCTCGAAGATTCGCTCCAGATCGCCCTCTTCTATTCCGCTTCCGGTATCTTCGATTTCAATACACACATAGCTGTTGTTGGGTCGGGTGCGAATCCAGATTTCCCCTTCTCCGTTGATCGCCTGACAGGCATTCGAAAGCAGATTCATGAATACCTGGCTGATCTTGCCGGAGTGACAGGAGACCTGGGGCAGCTCCGAGTAGTCCTTGTGAATCGTAATGCGTCCCTTGTACTCGTTTTGAAGCAGGTTCAGCGAAAGCTCGATTGGATCGTGGATATTGATTTTCCTGAAATCGTCGCTGTCCATGCGTGAGAAGGTACGCAGGTCACTGATGATGGAGTGAATTCGCCGGGCACCCTCCTCAAAATTGTCAATTAGAGTGTTCAGATCCTCCACCATGAATTCATAGTGAATCTGTTGTTTGAAAGCCTCGATTTCTTTTGAGTTGCTGCCGACTTGCTCCAATTCCGCTTCGTAAAGCTTGACCAGGCTGACCATCTTCTCAACGTACTGCTTGAGAAATTCGGTGTTGCCGTAAACGAAATTGAGGGGGTTCTTAATTTCATGCGCAATACCAGCCACCAGTTGACCGAGCGACGCCATTTTCTCACTCTGAACGAGTTGAAACTGAGTCTCCTTCAGCTCCTGGTAGGCCTTTTTCACTTCCTCGTTGGTGGCCTCCAACTCCCGGGTGCGCTCACTCACCTTTTCTTCCAGGCTGCGGTTGAGGTCGATCAGAGCCTGGCTTCGTTCCTGGAGGGAGGCGGCCATCTCATTGAAACTGCGTGCCAGAGTCCCGATTTCATCCTTACCGCTAACCTCGACACGCTGGCTGTAATCTCCCTTTGCGATCACCTGGGCACCCAGGGTCAATTTCTTCAGAGGGACAGTAATGCGACGCGCAACAGAAAAGGTGAGCAGAACAATGACCAGGGCCGACACTGACGACACCCAGATCAAAATCGTTCTCAATTCTTGCACGGGAGCGAAGATGTCCTCGTCATTGATGCCGACGCCGCACATCCAGTGGAAAAACTCGTGGTCGATTCCGGCAAGCCCACTGATCTTGGGCTGTCCCGGAGGATACTCGTATTCAAAAAAAGGAGCATTATCGACGACCGCATTGTGCAGATTGTCCAGCGACAGATCTTCCACCAGCCGAGTGCCGTAGTTGTTTACGAGTACGGTGGGATCATCCATGCGTTGAAAGGGATAGTTTCTGTTTCGCCGATACTTGTGACCGATGATGGTATTTTGATCATTCCCGAACAGGAAGGCATAGCCCGACGACAGGGAGCGTGTTTCAAGGTCCTCCTCCACTTTATCCAGGATTTCCTGAATGAACTCCCAGTTCATGAAGGCAACAACACCGCCCACCACGACATTCCGCTCATCCAGAATAGGTGCTGCAAACCCGATGCAATATTGGCGGGCGATATCGGCGTCAAAATAGTTATAAAGTTCGTTCACCAGGGGTGAGGAGTGCCAATCGATGTATCCGAATCGACTGGCCCGCACTTTTTGCAACCAACTCCCGTCCGGCGTGTAGTCGAGGAGGCTTTCACCTTCCAGCTGTTCGATGCTTCTCTCGTCGAGATACTGCACCAGATTGGCGGTGCTGTGCCGATTGATCCGATTCAACAGGAGGAGTCGTCCATCGACGTCGAACAGTCCGATCAAGTCATAGACTTCGTGGACCAACACCAATTTGTCGAGAAGCAATCGTGGAGGCTCCTGGAGATCTCCTGTCAGATAGTCACGAAACTCGCCGTAGAGCGTCATCGAAACCGTCTCCTCCTTCTTCTCGAGCAGCGTTAACTGAATCGTATCGGCGATATCGTCAGCAATCTGCTCAAGATAAAGGACGATCCGGTCTTCGGTGATTCTTTGTTTGGCGATGAAGTAGGAGAAGAGAGAGATGCCCAGGAGAGGCAGCAAGCAAAGGGGGAGAAACAATAGTAAGAGCTTCTGTCTTAGACTCCGCATCGAATTAGCTGCCTAACCTTTTAACAGTTGATAGTGAAAACAGTTTACAGCAACTGTCGGCGAAGGACCAAGCGCAAAGAGATCCACCACGAACGGCAAAGAGATATTCGAGGGACAGAGAAGACAGAGAGTCAGTAGCCGGTCAGGTAGGTTTTAAGCTCCCAGGGGTGGATCTGCTGAATATATGTATTCCATTCCTGGCGCTTGGCATCGAGAAAATGCTGATAGATGTGCTCCCCCAGCGCTTCCCGGATCACTTTGTCTTTGCGCAGCTCGATCAAAGCCTCACTCAAGCTAGTGGGTAGTTCGGCAATCTTGTGACGCCGCCTTTCCCGGACACTCATTCGGTATATATTCTTATTGACAGGGGGAGGGGGGTCGAGTTCGTTCTGGATACCATCCAACCCTGCCTTTAACATCACCGCCAGTGCCAGGTATGGATTACAGCTC
>DATGOF010000553.1:0-14620 GCA_035306285.1 Acidobacteriota bacterium
GAGGAGCAAAAAAGTTTCCGTCTTGATGCGCTACTGGAATTTTCAGAATCTGGCCCTTTCTACACTGGTTTGAGAAAGGTGTTTCTTCAGTTTCGGTACGCAGATACACGTGACGACAGACAAACTTGAGGCCGGAATTGGGCAACATGATGCCCGGCAACAGTCCCATCTCCTGAAGAATCTGAAAGCCGTTACAGATGCCCATCACCAGCCCTCCCTTTTCAGCGTGCCGCCGGATGGCGTCTGTGATGGGGGAAAAACGGGCGATGGCACCGCAACGAAGGTAGTCTCCGTACGAGAATCCTCCCGGGAGAATGACTGTGTCGACACCCTGCAAATTAGTGTCTTCATGCCACAAAAAGCATGCTTCTTCACCCAGGACGTGCTTAGCTGAATGGTAAGCGTCGTGGTCGCAATTTGAACCTGGAAAAACGACGATTCCAAATTTCACTGGTCAGCCTCGACTTCAAAGGTTTCAATAATAGGATTGGAGAGGACATTTCGTGCGATCTCCTCGGTTATCTTTCGCACTCTTGCCGGATCGGATTCGCCGCTAAACTCGAGTTCAAAGAACTTGCCCTGGCGCACGGACGAAACTCCTTCCACTCCCAGCCTTTTTAATGACCGCTGAATGGTCTGTCCCTGCGGATCAAGCACTCCCTCTTTCAATCTGACGATTACTTTACTCTTCATCACGACCTTTTCGTTCTGGAGTGAAATTAAGAACCAGTGTCACCGTACGGATATGGATTGCTGCCAGTCTTCGGAATGCTCGTCTCGATGTCCAAACCCTCAACAGACCTGTCAACCCCGAGAGACGACTTAATTATAACAAGAGAGACCGTCGAATTACCTGAAGGGAGGGCGTCATTTGGATTCGGTCAATGCTCCGGGTCGTCCATCGCTCGATCCTCTAACAAGGCAGAAACAGCGTTTTCGACGGCCTTCTCCAGCTCCTTCCTGGTGAAGCTGTACGTACGGTCGTCTTTATTCTGGATGTCTTCGGCCGCCAGAAGTTTCTGACCATGATTCTCTTTGCGAGGCGGAAGACCATAACGCTCGCGAAGGGAGATCAACTGTTCGACCGCTTTCCTGGGCAGCAGGTTGCGATTTCCTAGCAAACGTGCCGTGAGAGAGATCTCCGCCACATGCTCCAGGATTTCCATCTTGAAATAGGCCTTTTCCAGATCGGTATCGAACGTGATAGCTCCATGATTGGCGAGGAGAATGGCATCGCTCTCCTCCAGCAGGTCATTGAGACTATCCGCCAGTTCACGAGTGGACGGAGTCCCGTAAGGAGCAACCGGGACCGAGCCGAGGAGCAGAATCCCTTCCGGCAACAGCGCTTCGTTGAGAGGGATTCCAGCTACCGCATGAGCGGTGGCATGAGTCGGATGGCCGTGGCAGACGGCCAAGACATCAGGACGGCGCTTGTATACGGCTACATGCATCAGAATTTCAGAAGAGACCTTCTGTTTACCCTCCAGCTGATTTCCCTCCAGATCGGTTATTGCCAACTCCCCGGGTTTCATGAACCCCTTACAAATTCCCGACGGGGTGGCGACGAGACGATCTCCTATCCGGATTGAAAGATTTCCTTCGTTGGCGGCGACGATATTCTTGGCATACATGCGCCGTCCGATCTCGCAGATCCGTTCTCTTGCCAGCGCTTCATTCATAAGGCAAAGATAATAACAAAACTCGATTCAGCTGAGACCACCCCGCCTCCTGTTGTACGCCTCCTGTAGCGGAAAGCCAATTCTCTGCTGATGACGGAGCTCTACACTATAATCCAGACAGATGATTGCGCTACTAAAGGGAGTCCTTGCTGAAAAGGCCGCCGGACGGGTGATCATTGACATCCAGGGTGTGGGATACGAGGTTCTAATACCTTTGTCGACTTATTACGATCTCGGTGAAGTGGGCCAATCGGTGACGCTTCGCATCTATACCCATGTAGCCGAAAATGCCCTGGCGCTGTATGGTTTTCGAACCGTTCAAGAGAAAGCCCTTTTTCTGCAGTTGATACAGATTTCGGGAATTGGTCCGAGGCTGGCGATTACTATTTTGTCCGGATTGCCCGTGGAGGAACTGATGGACGCCATCTCCCGGGCCGATGTCCATCGCTTGACCAGCGTTCCCGGCGTAGGTAAGAAGACAGCCGAGAGAATCGTTCTGGAACTGAAGGACAAACTTGCCAGGATTGCACCGGAACTCGCGGTTAATGGCCAGGCTCGCCAACTTGGGGAGGATCAAAAGGATGTCGTCTCGGCCCTCATAAATCTCGGTTACTCCCGAAGCCAAGCGGAAAAGGCTGTCTCGAAGTGCTCCGCTGAGGATGATATCGAAGACTTTGAGACCCTTTTGAAGCGTTCTCTCAAGGAAATTTCAAGCTAGGATGGAGACATGTCGGAAGAAAGGGTAATGGATCCCGTCCATCGAGCGGACGAAGAGAGTTTCGAGAGTTCACTTCGACCCCGCCTATTGCGCGATTTCGTCGGCCAGGAGCAAGTCAAAGACAATCTGGCGATCGCCATCGAGGCGGCTTTACAGCGAGGGGAAGCCCTCGACCATGTCCTCCTCTTTGGGCCTCCCGGCCTGGGAAAGACCACACTTGCACAGATTGTTGCCAACGAGATGAATGTGGGTTTTCGTTCCACCTCGGGCCCCGTCATCGAAAAACGAGGAGATCTGGCGGCCATTCTGACCAGTATCGAAGAGAACGACGTGTTGTTTATCGATGAGATTCACCGGTTGAATCCGGCGATTGAAGAAATCCTTTACCCGGCCATGGAGGACTTCCAGATCGACATTATTATAGGTGAGGGCCCCGGAGCCCGCTCCATTAAGATCGACATTCCAGCATTTACGCTCATCGGCGCGACTACCCGCACCGGCTTGTTGACTTCTCCCCTGCGAGCTCGTTTCGGCATTCCTCAGCGTCTCGACTTCTATGATGTGGAAAGCCTCAGTACCATCGTGAAACGCTCAGCGGGCATTCTGGGCATCGACATTCTCCCTGAAGGCGCCAACGAGATTGCGCGACGCAGTCGAGGAACGCCTAGAATCGCCAATCGGCTTCTCAGGAGAGTTCGTGATTACGCGCAGGTCAGGGCGAATGGAGTAATCGACGCCGAGACGGCCTGTCGAGCACTGGAGATCATGAATGTAGACCGCTTCGGATTTGACGAAGTGGATAGAAAGCTCCTCCTGACCATCATCGAGAAATTCGATGGCGGACCTGTCGGCGTGGGCACCATCTCTGCTGCGATCAGCGAGGCGAAAGACGCCATCGAGGACATTTATGAGCCCTACCTGATCCAAATTGGATTCTTGAATCGGACTCCCAGAGGTCGGATTGCGACACCCCGAGCGTACGAGCATTTCGGCATCCCCCATTCCCGACATCCTCAGAAGGGGCTTTTCTCCTGAGCTCACGGCCTATCACGCAATCGATGCGTATGCCTCCCACTTGCCGGTCTAACCCGTAATTGGCATGTTCGCTCCCAATCGATGGCTCCGCTCCCAGGAGGCGGCCAGCGCGCATTGATCGCGTCCGCCGCGAACGGGTATCATACGAGGAGTGGAAATACGCTCGATAGCGGAAGATCCGGTGATCAAGGTCCGGGCACTCCAGGCCTCTATTGAACAGGTTATCAAGGGGAAGACCGAGGCCGTGACTCTGGCCGTCGTGACTTTACTCGCTCGGGGTCACCTCCTTATCGAAGATGTGCCCGGTGTCGGGAAGACGACGCTGGCCTACGCACTAGCCCGATCATTTGACTGTACCTTCCATCGGATTCAGTTCACCAGCGATCTGTTGCCCTCCGACCTGACCGGGGTTTCTGTTTACAACCAGGTGGCCAGCCAATTTGAGTTTCGCAAAGGGCCTATCTTCGCCAATGTTGTGCTGGCGGATGAGATCAACCGAACCACTCCCAAGACCCAGAGTGCTCTTCTCGAAGCGATGAGTGAAGGGAAGGTCACTGTCGAAGATAAAACCTACACGCTTCCCAGCCCGTTTATTGTTATCGCCACACAGAATCCGATTGAACACCACGGCACCTACCCTCTACCTGAGTCTCAACTGGACCGTTTCTTGATGCGCATTCAAATGGGTTATCCGGATCGCTTGAACGAGAAAGAGATTCTCAGATCAGGCATCAGCTATGAACAGGCGGACCAACTCAAACCGGTGGTGAGCGGCGAAGAGATACTGCAAGCTCAAAAGATGGTTGAAGAGGTTCAGGTCAGAGATGAACTTCTTGAATACATCATGGCACTGGTTGAGCGAACACGAAATAGCGAGTTTTTAGACCTCGGAATCAGCCCTCGTGGGGCCATGGCATTGTATCGGGCGGCCCAGGCAGTTGCCTTTCTTGAAGGGAGGAGTTACTGCATCCCGGATGATATAAAGCAACTGGTGGTTCCGGTGTTTTCTCATCGTGTCATTGTAAGTTCACGTTATTCCACACCACTACAGCGGACGGCCGAGGAGGAGGCGATCATCACTGAAATGATGGAAGAGATTGAAGTGCCTCTTTAGGGTTAATCCCGTCGTTTAACGAAAACTGCTTGTTGTGGGTGGCTTTCGTCAATCGAGTACGGAACGAACAGGTGGTAGGCGAATGAACCGGCTCGAAATCACCGGTGGCATTCTGGCGATACTGAGTGTAGTCCTGCTCGGCGTAGTGGCCGGCTACGTGCGGTCCGAAAGCTCGATGGCCTTCGGCTTGCTCCTTTCGCTCTCGCTGCTGATGGCAATGTTGTTGAGCCTCAGTTTGATCCCGCGGGTGGCTCCCTATTTGCCACGAGAACTGCTGGGTCGGATGCGTTTTTTTCAGATCACCCGCAGAGGAACTTTCTTCATTATCCTGGTGGCTCTGATCGGGTTGGCTACCATAAACACCGGCAATAATTTGTTGATCCTGGTCCTTTCCTTTCTTCTGGCCGCTTTGCTGGTGTCAGGGATGGCGTCAAACATTGTTCTGGATGGGTTGAAGGTGAGTTTGAATCTTCCCCAGTCAATCTACGCCGGCCAACGAGCCGTATTCTTCCTGAGGTTAGAAAACCTGAAGAGGATATTTCCCTCATTTGCGCTGAGTCTCCGGAGTCAGAGATCAGATCAGCTAATGGACCATGGCACCGACTTCTTCTCGATCGAGAAACAGTATCCCTATATCGGCGCCAGCAACTCCTTTACGGCCCGGATGGAGAGTGACTTCCACCAGCGAGGTGTGTACCCGGTAAGCGGATTCGAGATCCGCACCCGTTTTCCGTTCGGTTTCTTTACCAGGGGGCGGGAGATCGAGGCTACCGGCAAAATAGTTGTTTTTCCCCACTTGGTTGAACTCGACACGCTCTTTAGTCGCTATCCCTTTTTGCGGGGACCCGAGACGCGAAACCAGAAGGGAAGTGGAAGCGGCCTTTACAATATTCGGGACTATCAAATCGGGGATGACGCGCGGTTTGTTCACTGGAAAAGCAGCGGCAAGTTGTCACGCTTGATGGTCAAGGAGTTCCTCCAGGAGCAGGATTATCCTCTCCAGATCGCTTTTTCCAACTATTTGCCCGCTGTTTCCGAGACGGCTCGCGAGAAATTCGAATACGCCGTGTCACTGGTGGCCTCCCTCAGTAACTATTACTGGGAGCAATCCCTGAGGTTCAGCTTTTACTCTGCCGATCTCGAGGTTGTTCTGGATGGCCACCGCCGGAATTTTGAAGCTTTGATGGAATATCTCGCCTGGGTTCAGCCGGGGCCTGAGGAGAGAATTGAAACAACCGCACTGACCGAATCAACCGTACTCTTTGTAGCTGCGGAACCTGAGCAGGCCGGAAGTTGGGTTACCGTCAACTATCTTGACTTATGACTTTCCAACAGGCACTGAAATTATCGACTTTTCTGTTGCTGCTGATCGGTGCTTCGGCAGTGGTCGTCTCAGGAACGGTAAGCCTTCCTGTCGCCCTTCTCTACCTGTTCGGGCTGGTATATAGCTGGCTGACTGCCCCGAGAAAAATTTCAGATCTATCTCAAACGGCCTTCGTTCTCCTGTTGCTGGTGGTTTACGGCTTGGATCTAATGCTGCTGGGAGACCTGGTTCCAGCAACGGTCCGTCTCTTATTGTTTTTGAGTTTATTTAAACTGCTGACTCGCTCCGGAACTCGCGACTACCTTCTCCTGCACCTCATTTCGTTCTCTCTGCTTCTGGTAGCATCGACGTTTACAATCTCTATCGTTTTCCTGCTTGCCTTGGTTAGTTTCCTTTTCTTTTCTGTCCTTGCCTTCATCCTTTTGGAAGCAAAAAGCGCCTACGACGAGAACCCTTCGGCAGACTTTTCGCTGGCGGGCCATGTGTCGAGCGCACTCTTGATGACCGCCATGATCGCGGCGCTGGCGATACCCATTTTTCTGGCTATCCCGCGCGGCTCGCTCGGATTGATTCGTGGATCACACGCCCGCGTAAGTGGATTTTCTGATTCGGTTCGGCTGGGCGACATGGGACCTATTCTCCGAAGTTCCCGGGTAGTCATGAGGGTAAAGTTGGACGTACCGCCGGACCAGGTACCAGTGCAGATCAAGTGGCGTGGCATCGCTCTAGATCATTATGATGGCCGAGTTTGGAGCAATACCCGGGGGATTAGCCAGAATTTTCAGGCCGATGGACAGGGTCGCTTTGTCGTGGCCAGTGAAAGGCGGCAGCAGGAGAGTCAACTCATCCAACGGTTCTCTCTGGAACCTTTCGGTAACATGCTTTTTGGGGCGGCCCGCATCATCCAGATCTCGCAGTTGTCCGGTGTTCCTTCTTCACGCGTCAAGATCTTGCGCGATGGAAACGGGTCTCTTTTTCTTTTCCCAAACAGAGACGAATTACAGTATGTCGTGCATTCCGACTATCAGGGCCGGGAGGAGAAGATCGCACAAATCAAAGACGCTGCAGTCCCACGGCTCTTCGGGCAGGATTATCTACAACTGCCCTCGCTCGATCCCCGAATCCCGAAGATGGCACGCGAGATTAGTAGCGGCGGGACCCATCCAATCGACCAGGCTCTGGCGATTGAAAGCTTCTTGCGGCGGTCCTATTCTTATTCTCTAGACAATCCTTCCGGGGGATCTGACGATCCACTGGCCAGTTTTCTGTTTGAAACCCGGGCAGGACACTGTGAGTATTTCGCAACGGCTCAGGCGGTCATGATGCGCTCTATCGGAATACCGGCCCGTCTGGTGAATGGTTTTCGCCGTGGCGAATTCAATCAGTGGCTGGGACACTACGTCGTCCGCCAGTCGAACGCACACAGTTGGGTAGAAGGCTATTTCCCGGGGGCCGGCTGGATCGAATTCGACCCAACGCCTCCACTGCGTGAAGGAGAAGCCGGTTCACTGCAACGGTTGCTTTCCCAGTTGATGGATTCAGTCGATATTTATTGGGCTGAAGTCATTACTTTTGACCGCATCAAGCAGTACGGATTCTTCCAATCGATTGGATCGATTATCGATAAGACTGCAGACGGCTTTCGAGAGGTGTTAGGCGCCTTTCCGAGCGGAATAAGCCGGGAAAGAGCCTGGCAGGTTCTCACAGAGGTAGCGCCTTACCTTCTGGCTGGAACCGGTGCCGCAATCTTTCTGCTATGGCTCTACCGGGGCCGACGTTATGTCAAGCTTTATTTTCGAAAGTATCTTTTGGGAGAGCAGGGCCCTGATCTTGCCCCGGAATATTATGTCGAAATGCTGGAGTTGTTGGCTCGTAAGGGATGGGCGAAACAGCCAGGTGAAACACCAAGGGAGTTCAGTCAGCGGATTGCCAAAGCTGTACAAATTGATGCCCCACGAACAATCACCGAAATCTACTACAGAAATCGCTATGGAAACCAGCCCCTCACCCACCCTGACCTGGCGGAGATTCGGGAATGCCTCCGGGCCCTACGGCGGGTTCATCGTCATGTATAATGAATTCTTTTATGGCCAAAATCGGTTTTGTGAGTCTCGGGTGCGCAAAAAACCTGGTTGACACCGAAGTCATGCTCGGTCTCCTGGCTGAAGGAGGTCACGAGATTACTGCGTCTCAGGAAGAAGCAGATATCATCGTCGTCAATACCTGCGGCTTTATCGAACAGGCAAAACAGGAATCCGTCGACACCATCCTGGAGATGGCTCGACAGAAGGTAGAAGGTCGATGTCGACGCCTGATTGTTGCTGGTTGTCTCGTCGAGCGTTACCGAGAACAAATATTGAAGGAAATTCCTGAAGTCGATGCGGTACTGGGCACCAACGAGGTGCCGTCGATTCTAAAGGTCTGCGCAGGAGAGATATCTGCTCCTCCAACTTACGAAGAGCGGGAGCTGTTCCTTTATACCGATCGGCATCCTCGACTTCGGACGACTCCCCGCCATTCCGCATATGTCAAGATTGCGGAAGGCTGCAACCATCCCTGTACCTTCTGCGTTATTCCGCAGATGCGTGGTCGTTTTCGAAGTCGCTCGCAGGACTCGATCCTTGCCGAGGTTTCCCGCTTGACTGCAGAAGGAGTGAGGGAGATTAATCTGGTTGCGCAGGATTCCACTATGTATGGATGGGATTGGGGCAACCGGAAGGGTCTGGCCGATCTGATCCGCGCCCTGAATGAGATCGACGGGCTCGAGTGGATTCGCTTTCTGTATGCCTATCCCAATAGTATCTATAATGAATTGTTGGACGCAATCGCCGAAACACCAAAGGCCTGCAAGTATATCGACATCCCGCTTCAGAGCGGCTCCAGGAATGTCCTGAAGAGGATGAAGCGAGGCGGATACCGCGAGTCTCTACTGCGTCTTATAGAACGGATCCGCTCGCGAATCCCGGAGGTGGCCATCCGCACCACGATGATCGTAGGCTTTCCAGGCGAAACCGAAGAGGATTTCCAGGAGACCCTCTCATTTGTATCGGAGGCTCAGTTCGACCGGCTGGGCGTCTTTACTTATTCTGACGAAGAGGACAGTGCCAGCTATCTCCTGGATGGTAAGATAGATGAACGCACCAAACAGGAGCGCCAGCGGCTTCTAATGGAGGCACAGCTTCCAATTTCTCGACAGAAGACCAGAAGTCTGGTCGGTAAATGTTTTCCGGTTTTGATTGAGGGCCCTTCTCGTGAAACAGACCTGCTTTGGGAGGGACGGCTGCCCACCCAGGCACCTGACATCGACGGCGTCGTTTATCTGAACGATGGAGTCACCGAGGAGACCAGAAGCGGCGAAATTCGAGCGGTTAGAATTACTGAGGCCCACGATTACGATTTAGTCGGCGCCGTTGTTTCATAATGCTTGCCCGTTGCCCAACTTGTGGAGAGCGCGTTAAGCTCAGCAATCCTGAGTTCCCTTTTTGCAGTGAACGCTGTCGATTGATTGACCTGGGACATTGGCTGGATGGAACTTACAGAATTTCTGGCGAGAAAGCAGACAAGAAGCGGCGAGAGCCAAAAGAAGAAGAGTAGGAATGTCCCCTTTTCAAGGTTACTGGCCACCGGGTTAGGGGTCGGCTACCTGCCGTTTGCCCCTGGAACTTGGGGTGCCTTAGAGGCAGTTGCCCTGACTGCGTTGGTTCAACTCCTTCCACCGGCGACGGCCCTGTCACTCCACATCGTCTTAGTTGTATTTTTCCTCCTGGCTGGGTTCATCAGTGCCGGCCGCGTAGCTCGTGCCGACAGAATAAGCGATCCCACCTACGTTGTCATTGATGAAGTCATCGGACAAATGCTGTGCTTTCTGTTTGTGCCCGTTACTGCCCTTAGTCTATTGATAGGCTTTGGTTTCTTCCGAATTCTCGACATAACGAAGCCGTTTCCGGCTCGGCACGGAGAATTCCTGCCGGGGGCCTGGGGCATTATCGTCGATGATGTGATTGCCGGAATTTATGCCGGCATTGTTACGCTCTTTCTAACCCGACTGATCGAGATGTGGTTCTGAGGAGAGGCAATGAGGGCCGAAATCATTGCCGTGGGGACTGAACTGCTCACGACTCCACGGAGCGAGTCCAATTCTGTGTTTCTGGCCAGGAAGCTTCGTGAGATCGGTATCGAGACCCCTAGGAAATGGGTCGTAGCTGATCGAGAGCAGGAGATTCACGAGGCACTCGGGTTAGCTTTAAAAGAAGCCGACGTCGTGATCTTTACGGGAGGACTAGGTCCTACTCGTGACGACATCACACGCGAAGCAGTTGCCGGCTTCCTGGGTCTCGAACTGCACGAGGATCCCGGCATTATGCAGCGGCTGCGCAAGCGCTATGAACGGTTCGGCATGGAATTGACCGACAACAATCGTAGGCAGGCCCTCGTCCCTGAGGGTGCCACTGTCATTTCGAATCAAAATGGCACAGCCCCCGGCCTGCTGATCTGCCACTCGGACACGCTTATCTTTCTCCTCCCCGGCCCTCCCCGTGAACTGTACCCAATGGTCGAAGAGAAGGTGCTCCCGCTCATCACGAAGCTCAAGAAGACCAAACCACTCTGGCTGAAAACGGTCAAGATAGCGGGTGAAGCAGAATCTCACGTCGACGCCCGACTTTCGCCGATTTACTCGGCATACCGCGAAATCGATACGACTATCTTGTCCTCACCCGGCATCATTACCCTTCACTTTTACTGGAAAGGAGAAGATGACGAATCGCTCGCATTCCAGAAGCTCAACGAACTGGTCGGCAAGATCAAGAATGAGATGGGAGGTTCCGTTTATGCTGAGGTTGACCGCGAGCTTCCGGACGTTGTGGGCGAACTTCTCCAGGAGAGGGAATTGACATTGGCAACCGCTGAATCCTGTACCGGAGGGCTGGTTAGTAAGCTGGTCACCGATATTGCGGGTAGCTCACAGTATTTCGTAGGTGGGGTGGTTTGTTACAGTAATTCTATGAAGGTGGAACTGCTGGGCGTGGATCCTTCCACTCTCGAGCGCCACGGTGCAGTCAGCTCGCCGGTGGCCGCTGAGATGGCTGAAGGGATCCGTCACCGGACTGGAGCCTCGATCGGTCTTTCCGTGACAGGAATTGCCGGTCCGGGAGGAGGTTCCATTGAAAAGCCGGTTGGAACCGTTTTTCTTGGAATGGCAAACGAGAAGGGGACCGAGACACAGGAGTTGCTTTTACCAGGTGACCGGTTGACGGTAAGGCTTCGCTCGGCCCGTGCTGCGCTTGACTGGGTTAGAAGGAGCCTGTCGTGATTCGGGCGTTCGTGGCAATCCCGCTGCCTGAGGAGAATCAGTTGCGGATCAAGGATACGATCGAGACTCTGCGTCGACTGAATCTGGACGCACGTTTCCCTGCTGTCGAGTCGGTCCATCTGACCTTAAAGTTTTTGGGCAATATCGAGGAAGCCGATGTGCCGGCCATCGCAAGCGCTCTGGACGAGTGTTGTCAAACCCAATCTCCTTTTCCAGTTCACTTGAATGGCCTGGGCGCCTTTCCCCATAGCGCCAATCCTCGAGTCATCTGGATGAGTGTCAGGGCGGGAAGGGAACTGGATGAGCTGCAACAGCTTCTGGAAACTCAGCTGGTCGACCTGGGATTCGAAGCCGAAGAGAGGCCTTTTAGACCTCACCTTACAGTGGCCAGGGTGAAGAGCAGGAAGAATCTCAAAGAACTGTTGCGGCTCCTTTCTAGTGCACACAACAATTTCAGCGCCGGTTCCTTCCAGGTGAAGTCTGCTGCTCTCTACCGCAGCGAGCTGAAGCCTTCCGGAGCCGTCTACTCAATTCTCCATCAATTCTTTCTGAAGGAGGGACCAGCCGAATGACGAGTACTACCTCCCGGCTCCCCGCGGCGGAGAGAGTTCTTTTCGTTCGGCTCCGTTCTCTGGGGGACGTCGTCCTGATGACTCCAGCATTGCGGGTGGCGAAGCGCGCTAAGGCAAGAGTCGGCGTGGTGGTAGAGTCGCCATTTGATCAGATCCTCCAGGGTAATACTGATGTCGATGAAGTATTTGTGCCGACGGGAGCGGGGAAGTGGCTTTCCCGCGCAAGAATCGTCCGTCAAATCCGAGACTTTGCCCCGGACCTGGTAATCGACCTCCATGGGGGAAGCACGAGTTCTCTGATTGCTCGTCTGGCCGGAAGTCGGGAACGGGTTGGCTTCCAATCCAGTCCTCATGCCCGGTTTTATACCCGTTGCGTGCCCGATCCAAGAAAAGTCTGGCAAAAAGAGAGGTTGCACACCGTAGAATACCAGCTGGCACCTCTCAAGTACCTGGGCTGGCCGGTCGATCCGCTTCCTCCGCTACGCATTGAGGTTTCGCCGGTTGCTCGAAGAAAGATCGAGGAGTTGCTGGCCGGACGACCATCGTCAGGGGAGTTTATTCTGTTACACCCGGCCGCAGCGTTTGACACCAAGCAATGGCCGGTTTTGAACTTCGCCTCGCTGGCTCGGGAGCTTGTTGGTGAAGGTTACCGCGTCATCATTACGGCTGGCCCCGGCCAGGAGCATCTCTTGAGCGATATGGCGGTGAGGTGCCCCGAGGGGGCAATGATTGTCGATCCGCTTCCTCTTCCCGATTTTGTTGCCCTGGTGAGTCTTTGCAGACTTTACATCGGAAACGATACGGGGCCGACCCACATTGCAGCTGCACTCAAGAAGCCGATTGTAGTGATCTTCGGGTCGTCGGATGCCGGTGCCTGGTTTCCGTGGCAAACCAGATATCGTTTGCTCCAATCTGATCTCGATTGCATTCCCTGTCCCGGCTACAGCTGTTTACACTATGACCGCCCCCGTTGTATTGAATCGATCGCTGTCTCCTCCGTGCTTAAGGAAGCGCTGGAGCTCTTGCGTCTGGAAAATGAAGAACAATACGCTTGTTGATTTGCTGGATCGTCTGTCCGATTTACCGATTCTAGTGATCGGAGATTTGATCCTGGATGAATTTATCTGGGGCAAGGTGGACCGGATTTCTCCCGAGGCACCGGTTCCGGTGGTTGAAGTGACGCATGAGTCGGTAAGGCTGGGCGGGGCTGCCAACGTTGCCGTTAATCTGGCTTCGCTGCAAGCCCGGCCGATGCTGGTTGGGGCGGTGGGATCCGATGAGAAAGGAGCGCGGTTCTTGGCAGAGATGGATCGGATGGGTCTGGACCGGAGCGGAGTTCTAACCGATCCGCACAGATCA
The DNA here is from genome assembly GCA_035306285.1 of Acidobacteriota bacterium. Taxonomy (GTDB): domain Bacteria; phylum Acidobacteriota; class UBA6911; order RPQK01; family JAPXNP01; genus DATGOF01. The sequence goes on from DATGOF010000553.1 coordinate 13,113, forward strand.
ACCACCGTAAAGACCAGGATTATTGCTCATCAGCAACAAGTCTGCCGTGCAGACAGAGAAAGCCGTGGCAGTGGCGATCCAGCTCTGCTCCAACAATTGCGACGGCTTTTTGACGCGAGGCTGGCCGACTGTCGGGCCGTTGTTATTTCCGACTATTCCAAGGGCACTTTGCAACCCCCTCTGGTGGGTGAGCTCATTCGGTCGGCCCGTGCAGCCGGGCGGTTTGTAGCGGTGGATCCCAAATCAACCGACCTGTCGATTTACCGCGGCGCATCGATCATTACTCCCAACAAGAAAGAGGCGGAACGCGCCGCCGGACGGACCATTAACGATTTGAAGGATCTCAGCAAGGTAGCCCGAGAGATTCAATTGATATCACAGTGCCAGGCCGTACTGATCACCCGGGGGGAGGAAGGGATGTCGCTTTTTGAGGATGGTGAGCAGATTGATATTCCGACCGTGGCTCGCGAAGTGTTCGATGTGACCGGGGCAGGTGACACCGTCATCGCGATCCTTGCTCTGGCCCGGGCAGCCGGAGCATCTGTACTGGAAGCGGCTCTCATGGCGAACCACGCGGCCGGAATTGTCGTCGCAAAAGTTGGAACTGCTTCGGCATCCGTGGAAGAGTTAAGGAGAAGCCTGACCGGCGAAGTAGATGTGCCCAAGAAGCCCGTGCGTATCTGAAGCGGCCTCCGATCCATCTCGACGGGTTGCTACCAACTTGATAGTTCGTGAAGGCACGGACTTCCCGAACTTGTGACCTTAGACGGCCAGGTGACTGCGAATGAAATCTCTGGCGAGTTTGTATTCCGGAAAACGCCTTTCCGCTCGTTTGAATCGGGGAGGATGGACGCGGCGGATTCCATTCTCACAATGGACGCCCATTAGAGCGTGAAGCATTTCATGAAAAAGCACGTAGCGAACGACATATTCGGGTACCAGAGGGTGGTCAAGACGGCGGTTGATGACGATGGCTCGATGAGCCGAATCGTAGTGGCCGAGGACTCGACGACTTTGGCGCAGACTCCAGCCCAGCTGTGCAACCTGAACCTGGTTATTGAAATGCTCGGCGTTCAATCGATCAAACAGTTTCTGAAGATCGAAGACGCTCCCGGCCGGAGGGAGTAGCTTTTTTCCTCGACTTCTGCGGCGGCATGTCTCGCGGACCTGTTCGAGAAACTCTTCCCGGTGCACGTACTGGCGATAGATACCTTGCCAGCGATCCGGAGCCGATTTTCTTTTCAGCTTGTGAACGAGAATGGCAATGACAGCCTTCAACACGTCGCCAGGAGCATCCTGTAAGAGATCGCTGATCCGAATCAAAGCGCGCCCGTTCCGAATCCTTATCGTATGGGACAGATTACGGTAAGGATAGAAGGAGATCTCGCTTTCTGGTGCCTGGGTGCGAAACAGGAGCGCATACTGGTAATTGAACTCAGACACCAACTTCTGTTGCACTTCGGTCATTACTACTAAGTACTCCGCACACTTTCTCTTGGCACGGCGAA
>DATGOF010000554.1:0-2427 GCA_035306285.1 Acidobacteriota bacterium
TACGGAGATCACCTGCAATATTCCGTCTTCGAATGCCAGCTCACTTCCACTGATCTGATCCGATGCCGCGCTGAGCTTTCCAAGATCATCCATCATGATCAGGACCAGGTGCTCTTCATCAATCTAGGCCCCACAGAAGGCCGTGGCGACCGAGTGATTACTGCACTCGGGAAACCGTACGTTCAGATCGACAGTCCCTGTATTGTTGTCTGACTCAGTTCGAAGCTACATCTACCAACTGCGGGCTTCCCTTCACGCCGGCATGTAGTTGTCGGCTCTGGAACACTACCATGCAAACCGAAAGCCAGCAGCGGCTGGAATTGCCTGATTATCTACCGGCTCGAATGGTGAACGAATTCGTCTACTGCCCACGGCTGTTTTTCTACGAATGGGTGGAAGGAATTTTCCGTGAAAGTACTGATACGGTGGAGGGCACAGTTCAGCATCAGAGAGTCGATCGTGATCCAACGGTGCTCCCAGAAGCCAGTGCAATAACTGATGAAATGATTCACTCCCGGTCGGTTACGCTTTCCAGCGACCGCCATCGCGTCATTGCACGTATGGATCTGATTGAAGTTTCCGCACGCAGCGTCACTCCGGTCGACTACAAACACGGGCAACCCAGGAAGACTGAGGAGGGCCTCGAGTTGTGGCCCACCGATCGCGTTCAACTTGCAATTCAGGGTCTGATCCTTAGGGAGAATGGCTACCGTTGCGAGGAAGGCCTTGTCTACTATGCAAAGACGAAGCAGCGTGTCCGAGTACCATTCGATGAAGATCTGATGACGGAAACGATTCAGCTCGTCGAACAGGCATGGGCACTGGCAGCGGAAGGACGCATTCCTCCTCCTCTCGCCGATTCGCCGAAATGCCCGGGTTGTTCCATGGTGGGCATCTGTCTGCCAGACGAAACAAATGTGCTGGGAAAAGGTGTCGCAACCTCGCCCTTTCAGTGGTCACTGTTCAACATGGACAGAGATCAGGCTAGTAAAGCGAGTAACCGTGAGGTGCGACGGCTGATCACTCCCCGTAGTGATCGGCGACCGTTGTATTTGAACACTCAGGGAGTCCGTGTCGGAAAGTCGGGAGGGGTGTTGCAAGTCCGCGACCGAGACCAAAAGAAGGTTATCCTGGAAATTCGTATCGGAGAGATTTGCCAGTTGAACCTGCTCGGAAACATCCAGCTCTCTACTCAAGCTATCCACGCACTGTGTCAGGCCGAGGTCCCTATATGCTATTTCTCCCAGGGCGGATGGTTCTATGGGATCACGATGGGTATGAATACCAAGAATGTCTTTCTGAGGCGAGCCCAATTCAGGCTGGCCGAGCAAGATTGGTTTGTTCTCTCACTTTCGCGTCGCCTCATCTCGGGAAAAATTCGAAACCAGCGCACCATGTTGCAAAGAAACCACATTGAGCCAAGTCCAAAGGTCTTGCTGGATCTTAAGAGACTCGCAAATCGAGCTGAAGAGGCGAGGACGCTGGAAGAACTCCTCGGTGTGGAGGGAAGTGCCGCCCGGCTCTATTTCGGAGAGTTTGGGGGAATGATCAAGGTGGGAGAGGACGAACAGGTTTCGCAGCAGTTCCGGTTCGATTTTTCTTCTCGCAACCGGCGCCCACCGCGCGATGCCGTAAATGCTTTGCTGTCACTCGGCTACAGCTTGTTGGGGAAGGACTTTACCATTGCTTGTTACGCAGTCGGATTCGATCCATTTATGGGCTACTTTCATCAGCCTCGCTTTGGCCGCCCTTCTCTGGCGCTGGACCTGATGGAGCCTTTTCGGCCTTTAGTGGCGGACTCGGCAGTTCTGACAGCTGTCAACACGCGAATGGTAACTCCTCGACATTTTATTCAGACTGGACCCGCCGTCGCACTCACACCTCAAGGCAGGAAGAGTTTCTTCCATGCCTATGAATTGCGTATGGATAACCTGGTGACGCACCCTTTATTTGATTATCGGGTGAGCTACCGGCGGCTACTCGAGATCCAGGCCAGGCTTTTGGCGCGTGTGCTGGAAGGTGAACTCGGCGCGTATCCGGTCTTTGTCACCCGCTGAGCTCACCTGTATACTTGAAGGCGAGACAGCGTGCGAGAGGTCAGGTGATGACAAACGTGCAGGAGCCGCTCGCTGCCGCCTAAGTCATTGAAATAGAAGTTTTACTTTCATCTAGCGAACACTGTGTCTCAAGAAGGTTGGCCTGATGGATGGTATCTCTCGAAATAGGTTGGATAAGTTATTGAAGATTAATGACTTGGAAAACCAGCCATTTCCGTGATCAACCGATCACGGCCCCATTGAAGCCTTTTTTGTAAGGTCGCCACCAGTTCGCGCTGGCACATTTCCGTGATCAACCGATCACGGCCCCATTGAAGCTGTAAGAACGAAACTACCCACGCATATAACTCGTTCATTTCCGTGATCAACC
>DATGOF010000555.1:0-2858 GCA_035306285.1 Acidobacteriota bacterium
GCCCCCTCTATCTTATTTTTGCAACAATCACACCACCGGTGACAGCCAGCCGGCATTTTGCGCGTCAGGTACAGGAAAGAATGCACCCTTGTCCTCGCTACCGGCGCATCCCCTGAAAAAAACCTAGAGTCCAGAAAAAGAGACCGGTGATTAGAAACGGAGTGTGCAAGACCACAGACAGGCCCTCCCGGCTACTGCTACGGAAGGCCCGCGTCACAATTTTGTAAAGACGATAGAAAGGGAGTACAGGGATCAAAGGCAGTGGAGGTTTCCGTAAGTCTCGCTTTCCCTCAGTTCTGACTCTCCCACTCCAGTAACCGAGCTCTCTCAGACGACGAATTACGGGGTTCCAACGTGACCGATGGTGATGAAAGCAACGTGCCGCGGGCTCGAAATAACGAGGAGCCGGTACCCGGACCGAGAATTCAATGTCCTCCGACATTGCAAGGTCGCTCCGAAACCTCCCGGAGCGCAGAAAGAGCTGTCTCGAGATTAGCAGGTTACTGCTGGGTAAAGCCGGACGAAGGCCGCCGCAGTGGCCCGGCAGGAACTCCGAAAACTCAATCCAGTAAAGCACTCGCGAAGGCAGCTTATCGGGATTACCATTGATCATCGACCCGCCGATCATTCCGGAAGACTCACCCGCTTCGTATTGGCGCAGTATGCTTTCCAGCCAGTCGGGAGCAAGCGTGACATCCGCATCCACAAACGCCAGTAACCGACCTCTGGCGTGCTCAGCTCCCAGGTTGCGAGCGGCACCGGGGTAAAGCCTTGTCTGGGACGGGATCACTTGGACTTTCGGAAAGCTGCTTCTTATCCAGTTGGAGACCTCGCCACCTGAGGAATCGATCACCAGGACTTCGAAGTCACGGACGGTCTCTTGAGAAAAGATCGATTTCAAAGTAAATCCGATGGTCCGACGACAGTGGTAGCAAGGAATGATGAACGAGACTTCTGGTTCCACTGCTTCAGCCTTCAAATCCTCTCCTTACTCCACGGTAAATAGCATTCATCCGGCTCCAGCGGAGGGTCACCAGATTAAATAGTAGACTGGCCGTGAGTGTCGCCCAGAAATAAGCCCAGTGAAGAGGTCCAGGGCGGTACTTCCTGAAGAACCGTATGGTATTCTCACGCAGCCAGCGAACCTTCTGAAGAGGCTGCGACCGGGTCGAGAAGGCGCCCCGATGGCTTACCTCTGCTTGCGGGCAATACCAGATTGGGAAACCCGCCCGCGCGGCCCGGTAAAGAAAATCGACCTCTTCGTGATACATAAAAAAGCGCTCATCAAACAACCCGACAGTTTCAAAGACTTTCCGATGAACGAGTAAACAACATCCCATCAGGAGCTCGACGCGGCGGGTCTTGTTCCAGCGTTCTTCCAGAGCTGAGGCTGATTTGCCGCAAAAGCGTGTCAGCACGTGACTCCAGGTCACTCGTCCCCAGGCAGCATCGAGACGGGAGGGATCGGAAAAAGAAAGCACCTTAGGACCGTACACTCCGGGTCCTGCTTTACGTGCCTGCTCCACCAGACGCCTTACCGCCCCCTTCTCGACCACCAGATCGTTGTTTAAAAGGAGAAAGAAATTGGGTGCAATCGTATCCTGCCTCCCGACTTCGAGAAGAGGTTGGACAGCCCTGTTGATGGCACCTCCGTATCCCAAATTTTGATCGAGCCTGTAGATTACTGCCTCCTCTGGGATTTCCTCGGTCGAGCCGTCAATGGAAGCATTATCTACGACGACCACCTGGAGATGGTCATAGTCGCTTTCCAGAAGGGAAGCCAATGTTGTTCCGACGACTCCTTTTCCATTCCAGTTAACACAGATCGCCAGGACTCCGCCCTCCGAGTTATCTCGTTGGAATCGGGAAAGAAGCTCCTCAGGACAAGACTCTTTGCGACCATTCATAGGAATTAGCCTGGATTAGCCGGGGTATGCGAATTACGGTTCATAGCGTCTTCATGAGAAGGCAGAGTTCACGGCGAGACAGTTTCCTGGTCATCGCCAACTCTTTTCTCTTCTCGAAGGCCCTTCCCGAAGCGCGGATACCGGCAAAGATCCCACCAAGGAAAGCTTTAGTGAAGCCTCCTTTTAGGAGGTGAAACAGCAGACTCTTGCCCCAACCAAATACCAACCAGGGAAGATGCCCCACCGGTTGATACGTAACCATCAGGAGCCAGCGGTTCCTTGTAATCCAGTACACTCGTTCCGGTGTGAAATACCGGGATGGAGAATCCAGTGCCTCACCAGGCGGGCGCGAAGGGTCAGAGGCGGCCTCCATGTGGTAAACGACCGCTTCCGGAAGGTAGAGACAGCGAGAGCCGGCCAGCTGGGCTCGTAAGCTCAGATCGACATCCTCCAGGTACATGTAAAAGTCCTCATCAAAAAGACCGATCTTTTCAAATAGTTTGCGGCGGTAGAAGGCTGCGCCGGCACTGGCCCCGAGAACGGGTTGGCGTTCCATGTAACAGTTAGCCGGTTCCCCGAAACCCCTTTTTAGCGGTAGTCCCGTTCGCATATAGCGGTCGCCTGCGCTATCGAGACAGTTTCGATCGAAGTAGTTAATCATCCGGGAAGCGAAGAAGTCATATTCCGGGAATTGGTCGAACGCTCTTAAGCCCGATTCGATCCAGCACGGGTCAGCCACAGCATCGTTGTTGAGAAGAGCAATGTAAGGGGTCTCTGCCGCCTGGATCCCGGAATTGACGGCCCGGGAAAACCCTTCGTTTCTGCTGAGCCTGATCACTCGACAGTCCGGGAACTCGGACTCGAGCATTTCGATTGTTCCGTCCGTCGAGTGATTGTCGACGACCAGTACCGAACAGGGTGCCGTTTGAGCGTCCAGTGCTGTTAAACACT
>DATGOF010000556.1:0-16551 GCA_035306285.1 Acidobacteriota bacterium
TGAGCAGCTTGTGTGATGCCATTGACCTGATCGACCGGCGATCGACTCAGAACTCTTCGGAAGGATCGCTCCCCGGTGAGGTAGTCTCCTATTTGCAGGATCAGCAACAGGCCATAAACCAGGAGCTGACGCGCAGCCAGATTAGCGGGGATCTGAAAAGCCGATGGATGGAGGTCGAGGAACATCTGACGGATCTTCTTCGGATTTCGAGCTCGGTCCGACCGGGTTCTGACTCGGCCGACGGGAGCGGGACTTTGAGTTGGCGTGGTTATGTGGATGAAGAGGATTTTGTCATTCTGCAAGACGATGCGGTCCAGATACAGAACTCGAAAGGACGACCTGCCTGGAACATGTCGTATGATCTTAGCGGACCTTTGCCGCGAGGACCGGTGCAAATGAACATTGATCAGACGGCCGGCCGGGGACGCGTCGAAATTCTAGAGAGACCGTCGCGTTGGAATGATTATCGGGCGGTCATTCGTATTACTGATTCGGAGGGTGGAAGCGATTATTATATGTTTACACTTGACTGGGTGTCCGAAGATACCCAGTAGGTAGTCTGACTTTAGGTTACAACCGGAGCGTTGCCAGATGACTAGTCAAAGGGTAGCAAAAGATTATCAGACGGCAATGACGGAAGAAACCATTAGACGCTTGGTTCTTGAGGCGCTGAGTGAGACTCCCGGGAAAGCCGCCACGATTAGTTTAATTGTCAGGAAAGACAACCTCTGGATGATCCTGCTCGAAGAATGTGGGGAGGAACTGGCAATCCGAGTCAACGAGAATGAGGTTGACGGGGATGAATCAGCCAAGCGCATTCTAGCCGAGCAGATTCGGATGCTGTTCTAGTCGTTGGGCCAAGGGGACTACATAATCGGTGGTGCGGGCGTTCCGCTGGATGTTTCGTCTGGCGCCCCCTAGCCTTCGGCCTGTCAGTTCCCCTAATCACACCTCGACTTGACAGGGCGGGTACTGGACTCTTTCACTAGTTTCAGTAAGATGACTTAGAGTTTGGATCAGGAGACTTCGATGTACTCTGCTCGGTTCGAGGAGGCCCTAGGTCAGTTTTATGCTGCACACCAGGAAGATCCTCGTACCGTCGAGGTCGAGGGTCGCTCCTTTCCCTGGTCCGTTTTTTATCACCGCCGACTCTCCTACTGGGTTCACCAGGTTGCACCTGCTCCTCCGGAGGAGATGGCTTTGGCGGCGGCCTCCCAGCACATTCGGCGATGGAAGATTCCGCGGGAGGATTATCCGGAAGGGCGAGAAGGATACAAGCAGTGGAGAAGTGACCTGGCCAAGTTCCATTCAAAGGAGGCTCGTCAGATTCTTCGCTCACTAGGGTATGCGGAACCTGTTCTCGAGCGGGTGTCGGATTTTCTCGAAAAACGACGTTTCAAAGCGGATCGGGAGGTACAGCTCTTTGAAGATGCCATTTGCCTCACTTTTCTGGAAACGGAATTTGCCGATTTCGCAAAAGGCTACAACCATGAGCAACTATGGAGAATCGTCGAGCGGACTTGGAAGAAGATGTCGCCGGTCGGACACGACGAGGCGATACGACTGGCCGAAGGGTTGCCCTGGCATCTCCAGAATTTGATTCAAGAGGTGGCTTACTCTTCCTCGTGAACTGCTCACGCTTGGTTGATGATACATGTTTTGAAGGGCCTGAAGTATCGGGAAATGAAAGATGAGGCTCTGGTTCTATCGGTTTACAGCTGCTCATTTTTGTCTCACATCAGTTACCGGGATCCTGCTTTATTTTCGGCCGCTGGATGACCGGCCCGGCTGGTATACTGAAGGGCTAAAAGAGATTCTAGTTGGACTTCACAATGGAGAGGTGTGGAGTCATCTCCTGATTGGAAATCGCTATCCCACCGGACTTGCCATCGGCCTCGTGCTGGCTGTAACGCTGATACGATTTTCCCTGAAGTCTCGAAGGAATTCCCGCTAAACGCTTCGGTTGATCTACCGGAGAGGCAGAGAGGACATCGAGAAAGATTCCTTCCTCAGTGTTCTCTGTGCCCCTATAGTTTAGAATACACGTCCCCTTCTCAGAGTGCCTGACCCTGAAGCGGAAAAAGATCAAAATCTGTGACCAGATTGAACAGATTCTTGCGCTTTACAGGGTAGCAGCCAATGGCTGTCCAACGGCGAGCCGGCTTGCTGCCGCTCGACCACCCCAAGGTAGATCATTTCCGTCGACGGCTCCATAAGCTCGCCAGGAAAACATTAGTATTTCAGATTCAAGCAGTAGCACTGCTGATCTGGAGGTTCTATGAGTCCCGAGGATAATCAACCAACCATTGAGGGCGGAAAGTCACCGAAACTGAAAGTGACGATCGGTCCTTATCAACTTAGGGAAAAGATCGGTGAAGGCGGGATGGGAGAGGTTTACCTGGCTGATCAAATTCAGCCGGTCAAACGTCAGGTGGCGCTGAAGCTGATCAAACCAGGCATGGACACTCGCGAAGTGGTTGCCCGTTTTGAGGCGGAGCGCCAGGCACTCGCTTTGATGGATCACCCCTGTATCGCCAGGGTCTATGACGCCGGATCCACACCCGAGGGCCGGCCGTACTTCGTGATGGAATATGTTCCGGGAATTCCAATCACCGATTATTGCGATCGTCACCGGCTATCGGTGGAAGAGCGACTGGAACTGTTCATTCAAGTGTGTGAAGCCGTTCAACATGCTCACCATAAAGCCATCATTCACCGGGATGTGAAGCCATCCAATGTCCTGGTGATGCTGCAGGACAATAAACCCGTTCCCAAGGTGATTGACTTTGGTGTGGCCAAGGCAACGGCACAGCACCTGTCTGAGCGAACCCTTTTCACGGAGCAGGGAAAGTTGATCGGGACTCCCGAGTATATGAGTCCTGAACAGGCCGAACTAACCGGCCTAAATGTCGACACGCGTACCGATGTGTATTCCCTCGGTGTCTTGCTCTATGAGCTGGTGAGCGGCCTCCTTCCGTTTGATCCGAAGGAGCTTCGTGCTGCAGGCTATAGCGGCATCCTCCGGAAGATTAGAGAGGAAGAGCCGGCTCGACCCAGTTCCAGACTGGAGATCACAACCGACGAGGTGAAGCAGAAGGCGGAAAGGCGGCGCACTCAACCCGGCACGTTGGTCAAGAGGCTTCGCGGTGACCTGGACTGGATCGTCATGAAGGCGCTGGAGAAGGACCGTAACCGCCGCTATAACTCGCCGTCAGAACTTGCTTCCGACATTCAGCGACACCTGAATGATGAACCCGTTTTAGCCTCGCCGCCGAGTCTGAGCTATCGAGCCTGGAAGTTTGTTCGCCGTCATCGTTCCGGAGTTGCTCTGGCCACAACCGTGGTTGTTATGCTTTTCATTCTTGCCGGGACCATGACCGTTCAAACGGCCAGAATCGCACGAGAAAGGGATCGTGCCAATCAGGAAGCCCGTACGTCTCGCGAAATTGCAGATTTTCTAGTTGACCTTTTCAAGTTCGCAGATCCCAAGGAAGCCGCGGGACAGGAAGTTACCGCGCGCGATCTATTGGTCCGTGGATCAGAACGGATATCGGATAGTCTGGACGATGAGCCACTGATTCGTGCCGAACTTCAAAGAACAATGGGACGGGCTTTCGAAAATCTGGGACTTTACGAAAGAGCGGAAACCCTTTATCGCTCAGCCCTCGAGGTGGAGGCACGTTTACTTGGAGAAGAGGATCTGCAGACCATTCGAACGAAAGGTGAGTTGGGAGCAGTGATCTGGCGTCAGGGTCGGTTTGCGGAAGCAGAAGTAATTTTGAGGCAGGTCTATGAAGACAAGACCAGGTTGCTGGGACCGGAAGACCTATCGACTCTGAACGCTGCCAACAATCTGGCTAATCTGCATTTCACTCTCGGCCGGCTGGATACGGCGGAAAAGCTTTACGAATTATCCTTACGGGGACGATTGAGTGTACAAGGTCCGGATCATCCGGATGTTCTGGGTGCCGCCAAGAACCTGGCCAATGTGTATCTACAGCAGAAGCGTTACGACGAAGCCGGCCAGTTGATCGAGCGCACGATGGAGGCTCGGATCAGAACCCAGGGAAAAGACCATCCCGATACGATGGGAATTGCCTGCAATCTGGCCGAACTCTACGTTCATCAGAAGCGTTTTGAAGAAGCCGAGAAGCTCTATCTTGAAAACCTCGAACGGAGACGCAGGGTGCTTGGTGATTCCCATCCCGACACATTGATGACGCTCAATAATCTGGGCTGGCTCTACGACGAGCAGGGAAAGTATGACCAGGCCGAACCGTATTTCTTAAAGAGCTACGAGGGACGTCAAAAGAGCCTGGGTGTCAATCACCCTGAAACATTAACCTCGGCTTATAACCTGGGAAGTCTGTACCTTGCGACCGGTCGCTATCAGCAAGCCAGAGATTATCTTGAGCGGACCATTGAAGGGTGGGAGAGGATAGCGTCGGATGACCATCCTCGAATGATTCGAGCCCGTAGCAGTCTGGCCACGCTTCTTTATACTAAGAAAGACTACGCTGGGGCTGAAGTACTGTTCAGGAAGGTTCTGGACGGCTGGAGGTCCTCTCCCGCAAGTGAAGACCAAGTTGTGTCGACGCTTTACAATTTAGCCTGTGTGACCGCTCTGCAGGGAAAACAGGAGGAAGCGCTCTCTTTCCTGGAAGAGGCCGTTGAACGGGGTTTGTCTGGCGAGGACATCTTGACTGATGCTGATCTCGATTCTCTCCGGGGAACAGAACGCTTCGAGAGGATCGTGAGGACTGTGAGCGAGCGCCTCAATGATGCTCCCGAAGAGCAGGCAGTGATGCGGGCGAGTCAGTAGCACGGTTGCGAGGGGAAGCGGATCAGGAACTTGGTAGGCAGGATTGACATCCTGATCGACCATCTGTGGTCATCGGCAGCTGGTTACGTCGAGGGCGGTGCAACTTCTAAGGGGTCTCAGCAGGAAGTACAAGCTTTTCGTCAAGCTCCAGTTCCAATTCGGTCTCAGCGTAGAGCACCATGTCTTCGCCACGGGTTACCAGTACTCCCGCCAGGCCGGCTATTCCCCCAGCCGCCGCACCCGATCGTGCCCCGCTCCCACCTCCAGTCAGTACGCCAATGAGAGCGCCGACCCCGGCACCTGTACCAACCCGTGCAGCGTCTTCTCGCTTGCTCCCGGGTCCCTCCACTGTGCCATCCTCATCCTTGACCTGACTTCGTGAGCGTTCCTCGATGGAGGTGAGTGAGGCTGACAAGGAAACACGCTTTTGAGAGGACAACAGCAACTCTTCGAATACCAGAGTCATTTCGGCCTTTCCACGAATTCTTCCGGGGCGCCGGAGATGGCTAATCCTGCCCGTAATTCGGCTTCCCTCGGGTATGGCAATGCGGTTACCCACCTGGACATCTTCCACAACCTCCACCCGGAATAAATCTCCTTTTTGGTTGCGGCGTGTCGTCAGAGTGTCCAGTAACTTGACCTGAATTCGCGTGCCCCTGGGAATCTCAAATACCGGAGAAACCTGCTGCAAAGCGGTCAGGTCAGTGGAATCGGCTGCTAACGCGTTTTTTCCCGTAAGGCCATATCCCTGCCCGTAGCCGTCTTCGAAACCACGCCGGAAAGCAACGGTGTAAACGTCTCTGGAATGAAGCGACTCGTCGAATCCTTTGTCCGCCTTCTGATAGGCAGGTTTATTGGCAAAATCAAAGGGGCGGTGCGCCTGTTGATCCTCCCGTCCCGCAGCAAGCCCTTCAGCGAACCCGGCATCATAGCCTTCGCGATAGGTTTCTTGAGCGCAGAGAGGCCCACTGAGCAATAAGACCAAAAGAGTAGTGACTAGCCGGTAACGCATACCTAACATGGCTCAGTATAATCCCGCCACTGGAGATGCCAGAAAGTCATTGATCCCTACTATCCACGGCAATCCTGTCTGCAACCTCTGACCAGCGGATCAGATAGTCGTCAAGAAGAAGACGGTTTCCTGACGATTGAAATTTTCCCTGTTGATCCTTGAATTGAAAATAATAAAGGGTGTAACTGTCCGTTGCATAGAGACCGCCAGAACGCTGATAAGCGACGCGCGAATCAAAGGTTCCGATAGCTTCGCCATCTTTTCTAAAAACTGTTAGTCCGGCGAGCGACTCTTCTGGAACGATTCGAAGAGTCGTGTTCGTAATCGGAAAATACGTCTCGTCTGGGTTGGAAACCTTAAAAATCTCTTCAAACGTGAAGCTGCAGTTCAAATCCCGAACCCTTTCGGACAGCTCGTTCAAAACCTTATCGGCAGTCTGCCACCGAGCCGCCTTAATTTTCCCGGTTGTCTTGAGATCCGCAGGGAGGTCCATTTCGTTGCTGATCTGCTGACAATCAGCACCCAACCCTGCGGCAAGGGCCACTATAAGCCAAATTGAGGCGGAACAGAGGAAAACTTTCATAGCTCTGTTCTTTATAAATAGACGGAAGACAGAATGAAAAGGTTTAAAAAACCGTACATGGCTCAATCTTTGCAGCCGAGAGGTATGAGACGGCACTTCAGCACAACTGTTCAATTCTATCCAAAATAATGTGACAACTTGAACAAGCATCCATCGTGACGACCTTCCCACTTCGCGAGGTCTACTCTCTCCGGGCCGAAGCCGTTTCATCAGGTGCGGCTACAGGTGTTGATCCAGAAAAGGAATGAACCCAATCAACAACTCTCTCTACATTCTCGATCGGGGTTTGCGGCAAAATGCCATGCCCCAGGTTGAATATGTGCCCTTTCCGCCCGCCTGCCCTTTGCAGAATATCTTCAACGCGCCGGTGCAACAGTTCGGGAGGCGCCAGTAGCGCGACAGGGTCCAAATTCCCCTGAACAGCCACGTCGTTCCCGAGGATTGACCACGCCTGATCCAGCTGAATTCTCCAGTCAATGCTCTGGACGGTCCCTCCGGAATCTCGAAGCAGAGCGAGAAAGCCGCTGGTTCCAGTGCTGAAATGAATCGTAGGAACTCCCAGTTTGCTGAGGGCCTCGAAAATCTGGCGTGAATAGGGCTGCACAAATTCTTTGTAGTCTGAAGGTCCCAGACAACCCACCCAGCTGTCGAAGAGTTGGAGTGCATCGGCTCCCGCCTCCACCTGCTTTTCAAGATAGCGAATCGTCACTTCCGAAACAACGGTCATCAACCGATGCCATGACTGCGGGTCTTCCGACATGAGCCGTTTCGTAAGCAGGAAATTGCGCGAATACCCGCCTTCGATCATGTAGCTCGCCAGTGTGAAAGGGGCTCCGGCGAAGCCAATGAGTGCCTTGTCTTTCGGAAGTTCCGCGCGAACCAGGCGCAGCGCGTCAAAGACAAATTTGAGTTCTTCTTCCGGCTCTCCCACACGGAGGCGTTCAATGTCTGCGGAAGTCCGAACTGGCGACTCAATCACCGGGCCTGACCCAGATTTGAAGTCGAATGGTACCCCCATTCCGGGTAGGGGTAACAGAATGTCAGCAAAGATGATGGCCGCATCAAGAGGAAAACGCCTCAGTGGCTGCAGCGTCACCTCCAGCGCCAGCTCGGGGTTCCGGCACAACTCGAGAAGCTTATATTGTTTTCGCAGCTGTCGATATTCCGGAAGGAATCGGCCTGCCTGACGCATAAACCAGACCGGGGTACAATCCACTTCCTCTCGACGGCAGGCTCGCAAGAATCGACTTTCAAGCATGTGAGCGATTATACCTTTCCGCTGGAGACCCTGGACGAATGTCAGGAAAGTTCCGGTGGAAGCTCTCATATTGTCATGCCCTCTGGAGTTCGAGAAAAGGACGGAGAGACTGTTCGGTACAGAGGGCCCACCACCCGGAACCTTGGACAGATCCAGGACTCCCTGCTAGACTCACTTCATTTCTAGAGTCTTGCCCGGGGTGCCGGGTTGCTTCTTGAACGAACTTCCGTTCAGCTGCCGATGTTGTCGAGAGTCAAAATGATCACAATGAAACTCAGGTTTGCAATGATGCTGATCCGATGGCTGGGGCTGGTTCTGCTCGTACTACAGGCAGGAGCAGCGATTCAGGCTGCACGGAGCACTTTTCCTCAACCCTCAGCCAGACCGAACATCCTTTTTATCCTCACCGACGACCAGCGTCAGGACACTATCGCAGCCCTCGGCAATCCGTCGATCAGGACTCCTCACCTGGATCAACTGGTGCGAGAGGGAACAAGCTTTACCCGGGTAATCTCTTCCAATCCGCTATGTGTCCCTATTCGGGCTGAGATTCTGACCGGCGTTTCGGGCTTTCGAAACGGCATCTTGCCCGGGTTCTCAAACCAATTGGATCGCTCGTTGCCCACCTTTGCAGATACTCTTCGAGCCGCCGGATACCACACCTGGTATGTCGGCAAATGGCATACCCAGGGGCGTCCCAGTGAACACGGATTCGAAGAGACCCTGGGGCTTTTCGGCTCCGGAGGAGGTAAGCCGACAATTACTGAGGATGTGCACGGCCGGCCGGTCACCGGGTATCGGGGATGGGTGTTTCAATCGGATGCCGGTGAAACCTATCCGGAGAAAGGAGTCGGTCTAACTCCCGACATCAGCAACCGCTTTGCGGACGCAGCTATTGAGTTTATTTCCCGCAAGCCCGAGCGCCCCTTTTTCCTGCAGCTGAACTACACGGCACCCCATGACCCGCTGCTTATGCCCCCGGGATACGAAGGGATGTATCCCGCCGAGGGAATGCCTCTGCCTCCCAATTTCCGGCTCATGCATCCTTTCGATCACGGCAACTTCTGGGGACGTGACGAGCAGTTGCTGCCGTGGCCGCGAACACCGAAAGACGTCCGGGCCGATCTGGCCGCCTATTATGCTGTCATTTCTCACATGGATGAAAGCATCGGAAGAGTTCTGAGAGTCCTCGAAGAATCGGGTCAGCTCGACAATACGCTAATCATCTTTGCCAGCGATCACGGACTGGCACTGGGAAGCCATGGCCTTCGAGGAAAGCAGAATATGTACGAGCACACCATCAATGTCCCTTTGATTGTTCGAGGCCCCGGCATTCCACAAGGTCGTATCAGCCAAGCTCAGGGCTACCTGCGAGATATTTACCCTACCGTTTGCGATTTAGTCGGGCTGAAGATTCCTGCTTCGGTGGAGGGGAAAAGCCTAAAGCCGGCTATCCAGGGCCAGACAGATATTTATCCTTATGTATTCGGATACTTTGGCATCAGCCAGAGGATGATTCGGGGAGAAGGTTTTAAATTCATTCTGTATCCTCAAGTGAACCGACGACAGCTATTCGACCTGAAGAAAGATCCATTGGAACTCAATAACCTAGCGGACAAACCTGCTTACCGGAGCCGAGTGGAGGATCTAGAGCAGAAATTGCAGGAGTGGCGACAGGCTGTCGATGACCCGTTACTTGCAGATTGATCATCCCTACACTGGCCCCGGTAGGTTCGAGATTTCCTGACGCATCGGAACCATGGCTGGTGGCTACTTGGCCTCAGCCTCTCTCTCCTGGGACCGACGGTGTATCCGGTGAGCCGAAAAGATAACAAGTACCACCGGAAGCATCGCCACTTCCATTGGCCCACCCAGACTCGACAGGACCAGCATGAGGCAAATTGCAGAGAGTCCGTTGGCCAGAGTTGAGGGAGCAGCCCATAGAAGGTTTTTGCTCCAAATCGTCCAGACCTGCTGCTCAACACTTAACGAAATGACAGCGCTGATCAGGAGAGAATTGAGTCCGAAGTAGACGACAATGGCCACCAGAGCGGACGGTATCAGTGTTTTGAACGAACTGGTGCCTCCGGCCAGTTGAAGAAAGGCCCAGCCACTTAGCAGTGCTGCGCTAGTGAGCAGCCCTACATTGAAAATCCACTTGTGGGCGTGGCTCACCCGGACACGATAACTACTGATCAAGGCTTCCACAGCACCAATGACGACTGCCAGCTCAGGTCGCTCGGCGAAAATGGCGACGAAGATGAAAATGTCGCTAAGCGTAATTGAGAGCGACTGAAGTCGTCGGGCCGGAACTGGAATACGGATGGCAAACCCGCTCGAGATTGAAGCCAAAACAATCAACACCAGGCTGCGGTTGTCAAGGGTTTCGGTGAGTTTCCATCCCGACCAGGACAGCCCGAAACATCCTGCCAGGAACACAGTAATGATCAGCATTCGCGCCGGCAGCTTCAGCGTTCCAGAAAAGAGCCGAAATTGTTTTTGAGATTCGTCCTTCACGAGACATTACCTCGCTAGTCAGTGGTTCCGTTTGCACGCAGATCCGACCAGATGATCGAATCGGGCGAGAAGGTCGAGTCCGACCAGATGATCGAGTCCGACCAGATGATCGAATCCGACCAGATGATCGAATCGGACCAGATGATCGAATCGGACCAGATGATCGATGAGGGAAGGAAGAAATGATCGGACCAGATAATGGATTGAAGGCTCAAGTCGGAGGGTTCCCACCTATTCTGGTTTCCCCACAAAGTTCCGGCGCGAGGTTTCGCCAGATTGCCGTAGAGGACGCCTGCATTGAGCGCGACCGCTCCTCCTGCCCAGATCTGCTCACCGAGGGAATTGGTCCACATGGGTGGGACCCACCCCTCTTGTCGATGCTCAATAGCGTTGATCCTTGCGGCCAGTCGAACGGCGGTCAGGGTGTTCAGCATTCCGTTCCCCTGCTCCAAAATGTGTGGCTGCTCGAGCTTCACGGCCGACAGGAGGAGGATCATCTTAACCAGATCCGGAGTAAGGTAGGGGTTGATATCCAGCATGAGAGCGGCTGCCCCCGAAACGAAAGCGGTCGCCATCGAGGCACCGTTGAGAACTCCGTATCCATTGTTCGAGCTCACCTGGGGGTTGCTGCCCAGCTTGCTTCCAAAGCTGAGGAGGACGGGTACCCTGTGGCCCGGAGCTGATAGATCCGGTTTAAAGAGATTGTCTTTGTAGGTAGGACCACGCGACCCGTATGAAGTGCTACGATCGTCGGTATGGGTGGCGGTCCCCTGGCTATCCACTGGGTAAACTGTGATCACCGAAGGGTGGTTTCCGGGACTGCTGATCGCACCCCAGATATAGGGATAACCTTCGAGCCTGCCCAGATTGCCGGCTGAAGCAACCACCACAATCCCCGCCCGGACGAGCTTTTCGACAGCCTGACCGAGAGGATCGTCCTTATATGATTCATAAGGAGGGTGGCCGAGCGACAGGTTGACGACCCGAATACCGGAGTGGTAGCGAATATTGTAAATCCATTCCAGCGCTAAGATCAGATTACTGGTTCTACCCTGGCCGTTCTCGTCGATGACCTTTACATCAACGAGGCCCACCTCAGGCGCGACTCCCTGGTAGTTTTCTCCGCCGGCACCAACGATTCCCGCGACGGCTGTACCATGACCGTACGGATCACCGCTCGATCCGTATATTGGCCATCCTCTCGTGAAATCGACTGAGCCGACGATTCGAGACTCGGCAATTTCGGAATGGATACCGATTCCCGAGTCCACTATAGCTACATTGATTCCCGAGCCCTTGTAGCCCTGCAGAAAAGGAGCATTCTCGAAGTAAACTCCTCCCGACTCCAAAAAGGGTTTTAGATCGGAAAATGTTCGTAGAGGGGCGTCGAACGTTACGTAGTCGACAGAAGGGTTGTCGAGAAGTTCGGCAATTTGGG
This sequence comes from Acidobacteriota bacterium, assembly GCA_035306285.1. GTDB lineage: Bacteria > Acidobacteriota > UBA6911 > RPQK01 > JAPXNP01 > DATGOF01. Next base: position 11,631 of record DATGOF010000556.1, read on the forward strand.
AAGCGTAAAGTGTTTTCCTTACCGAATGAATGACGTCGAGACGGTTTCCGCTGCTTGCAAACTCCGGAAGGCTGGTGGCGCCCTCCTTCAAGCGGACGATAACCGGAAGCGGGTAATCATACTGCGGATTGCTGGCCAGAAACGTTACCTCTTCATGCAGGACGCGTGCGATCCGCGATTGACTGGAATCGCCCTGAGAGTTGGCCTGTAAGATAGCAAAGTTTAACGATGCTGCGGTTGTGAGAGCGATAAGCAATGGAAGCTGCACCAGAAACTTCTTCATAAGGACCCCTTTAGCTGGTGGATTCGGTGAAAGCGTGAGCTTGTGCGCCCCGACAGTTATATCGGCCGAGCAATTCGAAGCTTTAATCCAGAGCGGCTCGTCGCTTCTCGGCAGGTGCTTATGCGGTGGTTTGACAGGCGGGCGTGTTTTAGCCATACGAAAGGCTTTCCTGGTTGGCGAGAGTGTCGACTCGTTGCTCATAGTTCGGTTGAAGGGGATTCCATCAATGAGCTTTGGCGCAGCAAAGGGAGGCTTGAATGGAGCGCTGGGGGTGTCGAAGGAGAGAAAACGATTCCTGTCTCCGGAGGGTTTGATTCAGAGGTCCGTCAGGCTTCGCACTCTCATGATTGATCGTTTCAGACCCGGCCTCCCATAGCGAGGTTGGACTCGGAGTGAATCGCATTCTAATGGTAAAAGCGGTGCAGTGAAGCCGGGCTGCGCCCACCTATCGGGTGGCTGCGCGCGTAAGGACGTCTGCGTGGCTAGGGTCCTGGATAATTTTAAGAAGGAAATAAGGGGGCCTGCCAGGATTCCTCTCTATGGGAGGAGGCCAGGGCTTGGAGACTGGCAGGCCCAACCCAAGGGAGGTGGATTTGTCACGAGATAAGATGCAATGACCCTGGAAATGGTTCATCCTGAATGTTTTCTTCGGTGACGAGTTGCGCCTGGCAAAAGAGCTAGCTTCTTCCAATTCGGCTGCTTAGAAGCGTTTCCAGAAAACTTCGACTCTTTAAATGCGGCAACCTGTTTCCATCGTCTATCCCTTCTTCTGTTCTGACTGCCCGGAAAGCTTCCAGACGGCTGCGGAAATCGACTTAGCCGGCAGCCCGCACCTATGATTGGTTTCGGCAGGATTGATCGGAAAAGAATAGTAGCACTGGCAGCCTGCCGGTGATCTCGGGGCTTCCCTGACCGGCGGGAGTAAGCTCTCTTGCGAAACGCCAGACTAGGGATCGGCGAGAAGTCTTTGAAGCTTGCTTCAGTCTATGCGGAATCACGACGGGATTCACGCTGACGGGATTCGCGCTAGGTCAATCAAAAAGAGGAAGGGTGGTAAAGTGTGGTAAGAAAGGAGAAATGTAGAGATGAGTGAGCATCTATATCCGAAGCCAACACCCCACGTATCCCAGACACGCGCTTCTTTAGCGCCGGAAATAACAGAAGCCTTCCGTGAGTTCAGCAGGAAAGTGTTCTCCGATGGAGCCCTCTCGGCCAAGACCAAACAGTTGATCGCCGTAGCGGTTGCCCATGTAACTCAGTGCCCGTACTGCATCCGTGGCCACACAAAGGCGGCCCAAAAGGCAGGCGCCGAGCCGGAGCAGATTATGGAAGCCATTTGGGTAGCTGCGGAGATGCGCGCCGGCGGCAGCTATGCCCATGCCGCTCTAGCGCTCGACGCGATGGGACTGCTGGAAGAAAAAACAACGTGAGAGAAGGGGGGAGCCGTCGTAAGAATGCTTGTATGTGAACTCCTTTTGTCCCTTTTCCGGTACTCGTATGGTGGATAAAGAATTCCCCCAGCAGATCAGGTCGTCTGTTGCATACAGTGGTGAACGAGCCGGTCCTATGCAAGTTACCGCCTAGGAGAGTAGACAAAAAGTAGAATAGAGCGAGGCGTATGAGCTTACTGGTTTACACCATTGGACACTCGCAACGTGAAATGGATGAGTTCCTCAGGCTGCTCAGAATGCACCAGATTGAACAACTGATTGATGTACGGACGCTTCCGGGATCGCGACGGGTTCCCCAATTCAACTCTGACTCGCTGAGAACGAGTCTTCATGCAGAAGGAATCGCTTACCGCCACATGAAAAGCCTTGGGGGGTTGAGGAAGCCGGCAAAGAATTCAGTCCGCAACGATGGCTGGCGCAATGCCAGCTTCCGCGGATTCGCGGACTATATGCAGACCAGGGAATTTGCAGATGCCCTCAATGAATTAGCGGTCCTGGCCTCTCATAAAAGGACCGCGTTGATGTGCGCCGAGGCCGTGCCCTGGAGGTGTCACCGTTCACTGATCGCCGATGCCCTGTTAGTGCGTCACTCCGCCACGGTCCAGCACATTATCTCTGATAAGGATCTCCGGCCGCATCAACTGACCTCATTTGCGGTGGTGCGAGACGACGGGATCACCTATCCCCAATCTCCGGATCAATCAAAGCAACAGACATTGCCCTTGTAACCGGTCATCCACCGAGGACCGGTCTAAGACAACCCGGCAGAAGTCCCTTTGTCGCCGACCAGCACTGGCGCACGTTCGCCTGCATCACTGGGTAGATACAGCTGTCTTGCCCTCGCCGTCAACCGTAAGTCACGCACCGGACAGCCACTCTGAGTAGCTGGGCCAGCAACATTCTCTTCGGCTCCTTACAGGGACACGGTCGAAGATGCGGACGACATCCCCCTAACGAGATCGGTGGATGGTTTTGAATCGGTTGTCCTTGTTCGGGCGTGGGGCAGTCGAGCCTAGCTACCACGCTGGCGGCAGGCGAAACAGCGAGGTAAAAAGAGCGAGGCCGGCCTGGCAATCTCTGACACATCGGAAAACCCTGCAAGCCAGGCCGGCCACTGTGAGAAGAGGAGAAGACTTCCTCTGAAGACCATGATGCACCCAGGAAACGAATAGTTCAATCGGGGTAATAAAAGGAGCCTTTTGTTGAAACTCCAGGAAGCTGTTCGGCTCTCGGGATATTTTCCTCACCAGGCTTGTTCAGCAAGACCCGTCGCTGCTTCACAGTCCTTCCCGGTGCTTCCAGATCACAGGCCCTTGCTTTGAGACGAATTAAGGATCGGGTCTCGACCCTCCTTCAGGCTCCTTAGCCGCAACAGAAGTCTGCAGGAGGTGCCGAGCAACTTATCCTCTCCAGCTCTTGAGGACGATCGACTACCAGATGAACTTCAGCAAATCTCGCGCTTTTTCTGACTGGTTCGTATTCAACTAGAGAAGAAGAATTCCACAGGAAAAATCAATGCTACTGAAGGTTCATAGTGCCAGTGTTCTGGGGATTCAGGCACAGATGGTCGACGTTGAGGTGGATATTTCTGCCTCTGACCGGATGCTTTATCACGTGGTCGGTCTTCCCGATACTGCCATTAAAGAAAGTGGCAAGCGTGTCCAGGCCGCCATCCGGAATTGTGGTTTCGCCTACCCGAATCGCGGCAGCATCACTGTGAATCTCGCTCCCGCCGACTTCAAGAAAGAGGGAAGCTGTTATGATCTGCCTATTGCGCTGGCCGTGATGGGAATAACCGGGGCTCTGCAACCGGAGCGTCTGAGAAACTGGCTCATTCTCGGGGAATTGTCGCTGGACGGCCAGGTGCGGCCGATCCGAGGAGCTCTCCCGGTTACCCTGAGTGCCAGGCGCCATCGTTTTCAGAAAGTGCTGCTTCCCGCCGACAATGCCCACGAAGCGGCGGTCGTCGATAGCGTCAGTGTGTACGCCGCTCACTCCCTTCCTCAGGTCGTCCACCTGTTGGATGGTGGAGCGGAGGAGTATCCTCCTTTAAAGGTCGATCCGGCACGCCTGATGGCGGAGGTACGCACCGGTCTTCCCGATTTCGCCGATGTCAAAGGCCAGCAGGGGGTGAAACGGGCGCTTGAAGTCTCCTGCGCTGGCGGACATAATCTGCTGATGATCGGCCCCCCAGGAGCGGGAAAAACCATGCTCGCCCGCCGGATCCCATCTATTCTTCCAGGTCTAGAGTTCGCCGAGGCGCTGGAGACCACCGCCATTCACAGTGTGGCCGGCTTGCTGGGGGCGGATCGTCAATTCGTCACCCACCGTCCGTTTCGAGCGCCCCATCATACGATAAGCGCTGCGGGTATGGTGGGAGGCGGTTCCACACCGCGGCCAGGAGAAGTATCGCTGGCTCACAAAGGGGTGCTCTTTCTCGACGAACTGCCCGAGTTCAAGCGTCATGTCCTGGAAGTTCTGAGGCAGCCGCTGGAAGAGAAAGAAATTACTATCAGTCGAGCAGCAGGCACTCTCACCTTTCCCGCGGATTTCATGCTGGTCACGGCTATGAACCCTTGCCCCTGCGGGTACTTTGGATCGCTCTTGAAGGAATGTGTCTGCACTCCGCCCTTGATCCATCGTTATCTGAATAAGATCTCCGGGCCGTTGCTGGACCGGATCGATATCCACATCGAAGTACCGGAGGTGAAGTACTATGAATTGACACGAAACTCCAGCTCTGAACCTTCCACTGCCATTGCCAAACGGGTGCTGTCGGCTCGGCAGATTCAGCTTCGGCGCTTCAAGAAGTCGGCTACGGTCTTTTGTAACGCTCAGATGGGACCGGTCGAGATCCGGGAGTACTGCCAGTTGAGCAAGGCAACGCGAGAGCTGCTGGAAAAGGCAATCGTCCAGCTGGGATTTTCTGCCCGTGCCTACGACCGAATCCTGAAAGTTTCCCGCACGATTGCAGACCTGGCAGGCGCAGAAGAGATTCTCGGCGAACACGTTTCTGAAGCGGTGCAGTACAGGACGCTGGATCGGAAATTCTGGGACAGCTTTTAGGCCTTGCTTTCTGGCAGGTGAGGGCGGCAGAGCCGCAGAGGATACGCAGTAAAACCGCTGACGGTGCAGGAGAAGGCTTGTGCCTGAGGTGCAAGAGAATTGAGAGCCTGCTGATTCGCTC
>DATGOF010000557.1:0-9778 GCA_035306285.1 Acidobacteriota bacterium
ATCTTATGCATAAATCGCCTCAAAATTTCAAGCACAGTAATGTTTGTCAGCTATTCAGGAGGTATTCCATGAAGTTGACAGAGCTTAAGCCCTATAATGCAAAGGATCAGGACTCAAATCACCGGAATAGACAGCATCAGACCGGTGGTACGCCGCTTCTCCAATCCGAACTCCCCAACGAGGAACTGGTGAGACTCCATCTGCCAGGAAAGCTGCGTAGGGTATCAGCGCCACTGCCTCTAACTGACCGTCTGGAAAGCTTTCCACCCAGTGTCCAAAGGTTGGTCCGGCGTATTCAATTCTGTTGTGACCGCAAGCTTTACGACCTTGCCCTCCTTTCGTGCCGTAATCTGCTTGAAATTGCCATCTTCGAGTTTTTGAGAAAAAATATTTTTCCACAGCTAGATGTCGATCAACTATTCAAGCATTCCTTGCAATTTTGGGTTGATAGCCTTTGTCGCTGGTCTCCTTCTGTTTGGCTCTCCAGTGAAAGCTGCGCAACAATCAAAGCACAGGCTGTAAGGCTCACGCATGCGGCTGAGCAGCAAGTGTTCAGGGAAAAGTCGACAGATAATCTTTCACAATCGGGTCTCGAAGTGATTGCCGGTACTTTGAATGTCGTGCGACTCCTCTTCCCTGCCGGCGCTGAGCGTCACTGATTGCTTGATCAAGGTTTGAGGCTGGCTGAGAATTAAATTCAGTGATTGAGAAAAGCGACCCTATTCGTCTTTTCCTCTGCGGAGACGTAATGACGGGTAGAGGAATCGACCAGATCCTTCCCCACCCGGGCGATCCCCGTATCTATGAGCGAGCCAGCTCTTCGGCCCTTCTTTATGTTCAATTAGCGGAAGAAGTGAACGGCCCCATCCCAAAGCCAGTCCCCTTCTCTTACATCTGGGGAGATGCCCTGGAGATCTTTCATCAAGTAAGACCGCAATTTCGTATTATCAATCTAGAAACCGCAATCACCTCCAGTAAGGAATACTGGCCGGCCAAAGGGATCAACTACAAGATGAATCCTGATAACGGCCCCTGTTTAACTGCAGGAGGGATCGACTTCTGTTCGCTTGCCAATAACCATGTACTGGATTGGAGTTATCCAGGCCTTGAGGAAACGGTACAAACACTCGAGAGGCTGGGAATTCAATTCGCCGGAGCCGGTGGGAGCCTCAGAGAAGCAAGAAGGCCTGGGATTCTGAAAAGCAGGACGGGTAGCCGAGTTTTTGTGTTCAGCCTCGGGATGGAGTCCAGTGGCATCCCTGCAGAGTGGGAGGCCGACATCGATCGACCCGGCGTGTTTCGAGTTAATTCGCTATCAGAAAGCAGGAGCTTGCGCTTTATCCGGCGCAGTGTTGACGCGATAAAGCGGCCCGGAGACATCGCAATCGCTTCGATTCACTGGGGCGGGAACTGGGGGCATGTGGTCCCCAGGCGGCACCGGAACTTCGCCCATGCATTGATCGATGAAGCCGGCATTGACCTGGTTCATGGGCATTCTTCACATCACCCGAAAGGCATCGAAGTTCACCGGGGACGTTTGATTCTTTACGGCTGCGGGGATTTTATCAATGATTACGAGGGAATCAGTGGCTACGAAGAATATCGGAGCGAACTCACACTGATGTATTTTCCGGAACTCGACTCTGCGACTGGAAAACTGATTAGTCTGTTGATGGCGCCGACGCGAATGAAGCGTTTGCAAGTGAAGCGTGCCACTGAGGAAGAGACAAACTGGCTCCTGGACCTACTCAGGCGTACCGGTAAGGAGTGGCAAACCGATGTCACGCTCAATGACGAAGGGTATCTCTCCCTTAGTTGGAAAGACTGAACGCCTGCTTTGAACACTCAAACATGCCGCTCCACTTTGTGCCCCGCTCGCTCTCCACGAGCGGAGCACCACAGGCGGGACCACTCCGTTCACCCCAGCGTTCAACCTATAATCAATCTATACTGGTTATCAAGGAATGGATCTCGGACTCTTCCGTCCGACTATCACAATCTTTGATCAAGTATGGCTGCTGAGATGATTCCGGTCACCCTTATTACCGGCCCGCTGGGCAGCGGCAAGACCACACTTCTTCGCCACCTTCTCCAGCAGGCTGAACAACCTCTGGCGCTCGTCATCAATGAATTTGGAGATATCGCCATCGATGCTGAAGTGGTGGAAGGGAGAAACATCCGTTTAGCGGAGCTAGGGGGCGGTTGCGTTTGCTGCGGACTGCGCGGCGAGTTCGAAGAAGCCATCGAAGAGCTTATCACCATGGTCGACGTCAAACGGATACTTGTCGAAACTACCGGATTGGCCGAACCCGATTCCTTGGTCGCGAGCATTCAGGAGGAACTGGACGGGGTGAGACTGGAAGGTGTTGTGACCATTCTCGACGCCGATGGCCTGCTCCAGTATCAGGACTGGGGACACACTCTTCGGTCTCAAATCGAAGTGGCCGACCTAATCCTCCTCAACAAGATCGATCTCGTCACGCCCACCGATACAGATCGACTTAAATCCCGCATTCGCCGTCTGAATGATACGAGCCCGATCGTAGAAACGAACAGGTGCCAGGTCACTAATGAGCTCATCTATTCGCTGACTTCCAGGGCAACACTAAAACGGCATCCAGAGCAGCACTGGCATGACCTGGACGTAGAATCATTTAATTACCGTCCGCAAAGACCCCTAAAACGGGAATGCCTTGAACGTTTTCTTGAGGAACTTGATGATAAAATCTACCGGATAAAAGGTTTCATTGATATAAATTCGACGTCCTACCTTCTCAACTGGACACGAGGACGCTGGGACCTGGAAGAGCTGGACAAGAGAGACTCGGTCCTCGTTTTCATCGCTCCAACAGGAGTTCTGGATCCCGAACAGATAGCGTCTCGGTTGAAAGAATGTGAAGAAGGACAGTGACAGAACCAATCTGTCAGGACAGCGTTTCCTCTCTGGCAAGCTCCTCGATAAGCCTCTGTAGCTTCGACGCCACTTGATCGTATTCGTCCGTCGACGATGGCCGCAACGGCTTGCCAAACTTCACCAGCACCGGGTGGATCTTCGGCCAGCGCTCATGCAGCGATAGCACTTCAAACAATCCGTCCAGGTAAACTGGAACAACCTCTAATTGGAGCCGCACCGCCATTAGTCCAATTCCAGGTTTGAAGGGACGCATGGTTCCGTCCGGGGTCCTTTCTCCCTCCGGGAAAACCAGGGGGCAGTAACCGGCCTCAACCAGCTCTCCGGTGTACTTCAGCGTCTCGCGGACCGATCCCATTGCTTGTGGGAGCGGATAGGCATTGACCAGAAGACAGGCGAGATAATACTGAATGGCCGAGCTGACACGTTGCCCGAACGAATAGTCACTTCCCAGGAAAAATGGGCGAAAGTGATGCGTCCCCATGGCAGGTGCGATTCGATTCCGCCACTCGACCGGTAAAGCAGCCAACAACGCGATTGTGTCGAGATGACTTTCATGATTCGCCGCAAAGAGTACCGGCGGCTTTAAATCGACTAGGATTTCAGAACCCTTGACCGTCAAAGGTATGGAGCGATGAAATAATGGAAAAACCACCAGCCGCTGAAAGGTTTGACGGATGGCTCTGGCGGGCCAGCTTCGATTCCAGCGAGGCATCCGGATTGGACGTCTTTTCGACGCGTCATCTTCTCTGGAAAGCGGAATCTTCCTACCCGGCTCTGGATCCTCCTGCCACCCTGTTGCCGGAGCGCCCTCTGGTGTCGGTTGACCGCCCGCCAGCAAGGCGCGTAGTTCCCCGACAGTCCCAACATCGTTGAACTCTTCCTCGTCTAGGCCAATGGAATAACTTGATTCGAGTCGGGCCAGAAGCTCAATTCGATCCAGTGAACTCAACCCCAGATCTTCGGCCAGCCGGGCCCTATCATCGAGCTCACCCACAACCCCGCAAAATTCACTCAACAGCTGATCCAGGCGAGTCTTTCCACTTTCATCCCCTGCGGACGGTGGCTCAGCGCCCGCCAGAGCGGCGGCAACTTCTCGGCGTTTGACCTTCTGTGTAGACGGTGTACGGGGAAAGTCCTCTTGATCCCAGATCGACCAGCTCCGGATTCTCTGATGGGTTTCCAGTTGTTGATTGGCGCGGTGAATTAGCTTTTCGACTTCAGCGTCTGCTTCATCCAGAAGGAGTACTGCATGAATGTGTTCGATACCGTTCGAGGTTTGCGGGACAACGACCGCTTCTCGAATCCCTGGAAGGCTGTTCAGCACCGCTTCAACATCTTCTGGATAGACATTCAGTCCCTCCGCGGTAACGATGACGTCCTTCTTACGCCCCTTAAAGCGGAGATTCCCTTCTTCGTCAACCTGTCCGATGTCCCCGGTATGGAGCCACTCGCTTTGATCCGGCTCAGGTGTTTCTCCGAAATATTCCGAAGCGATACTTTCTCCGCGGACGAGAATCTCTCCGTCTGGAGCAATTCGGACTTCCTGACCTGCAAGGACTTTGCCGATTGAACCTCGTCTCCGCTGAAAAGGATGATTCACCGCCACGACCGGACTGGCCTCGGTAAGACCATAGCCGGTGATAACGGCAAAACCTAGTCGTTCCCAAAATTCTTCCGTTTCAGACGGAAGCTGTGCGCCACCGACGACGAAAGCCCAAAATTTCCATCCCAGTCTGGAATGTACCTTTCTAAAGCGCCACCATTTCTCGATGATGCTGATCCATCCACGCGTGCGCACTCTGGCCGCCGGCACTCCGATCCTCTCCATATAGGATCTCAACTGCTCAACCAGCCGCGGAACCGCAACCAGGACGGACACCCTCTCTCGCCGGATTGTTTCAACCACGGCCGACGGATGCAGCTGTCCCGTGAAGACGGCAGCTCCTTCCAGGAACACCGGGATAAAAAGGCCCAGCGACTGGCCAAACATATGGCTCAAGGGCAACATGTCCAGAATCCGGATAGGCTGGAAGGGTCTGGCAAATTTGAGGTACTTGCGAATTTCCTCGTCGAAGGGGCGAAGATTGGCACAAAGATTCCGATGACGATGAACGACTCCTCTCGGCTCGCCCGTCGTCCCTGACGTATAAACAATTTGTACAATGTCGTCGGGCGAAGCGTCCTCCGCGTCCCATTCGAGGTGGCAAGCGTCGTCGTCTAATGTGCGGTTAATGTCGTCAAAAGCCAGTTTCGGCAATGCAGCCGCAGAAGCGTCCACGTCCCGGCCATGGATCAAAAAGGTGGCGCCGGTCTTTTCTTGAATTTTATGAACGAACTTCCAGGAGAACGCAGCGTCGAGCGGCACTATGACGGCACCGCGAACGACGCAGGACCAGAACGCGATGACCCACTCGGGTGCATTCTCACCCCAGAGGAGAAGCAGATCGCCCTTTCTAATTCCCTCTTCTTTCAGTTGACCGGCGAGCCTGCCAATCTGTCGGTAAAGCTCGCCGTAGCTGAGAGTCCATGTGCGGTAGCCGTTGTAGTAGCGGAGCGCTTCGCGATCGCCCAACTGAGGGAAACGCTGCAACAGCTCCAGGAGCGTTCTCAACTCTTATACTCTTTTCCAGCGACTTAACCGTATCAAGTTCGATCCTGCAAACCTCTTACACCCGCTTGACTGGCACAGTGTGCACAACAAAAAATCGAACCATTCGCCTCGACGCCGTGGCCGAGAACTCGAATTCCACAATGTTCACATTTCGGAGCCAAGGCATGGACGGCACACTCGAAGCTGTCGAAGGTGTGACTCTTACCCTGCATTACGACCTCGAATGCCTTGTCATAGTCATTTCCACAAACTTCGCATGTAGCCATGGGAAACTCCTTCTTTACCATGAATTGCTTAAAAACCTGATCTCTTAACTCGAAGATACTGCTACTTTCAGTCTAACACTCGAAATGAGGGAATCTAACCCTGGAGTTGGTGGCTGCCAACATATTTGCCCGGCACAGGTGGCGATAAAGTCTGCAACATGATACTTACTGTTGGACCAGATTTTGGTGAGACGGCCGGAGGACGGCGTACTTCTGGAAAACGTCCGACAATGGAGTCAGGTATCAGGAGAACTTTGAAGCGATGGTTGTTTTCACTTTTCTCGACTGGTTGTGGTTGGGTCTCTTTCTTGCCTTGATGATCCTGTGTGGAATTCTTTTCTATCGTCTGGGCAAGCGATCCGAATCAGACTTTTTTCTGGCAGGCCGAGGTTTGCCATGGTGGCTTCCTGCCGCTTCGGTGTATGCCACGCATACCGCAACCGACACGCCTATGTGGGTATCCGGGGTCATCTATCGGTACGGGATGGCTGGTATTTGGTACACCTTTTTCTCTGCCTGGTGTGCCATCAGCGCTTTCGTCTCAACGCGCATCTTCCGCCGCTCGCTCGCCTACAGCCAGGCCGAATGGCAAACCCTTCGCTTCAGTGGATTGGGGAGTGAGCTGCTGCGCGGCTGGATGGCCGGCTGGCAGGTATTCATGAATATGTTCATCATGGGCTGGGTAGGTATTGCGATGGGAAAGGTATGTCAGTATGCCTTTGGATGGGATACCTGGGTCGGCATGGTGCTCTTCTCATCGATCACCGCCATTTATGTTCTGGCGGCCGGCTACTGGGGCGTTGTGATGGCCGACTTTCAACAAAGTATCATCGCCGTCATTGCCATTGTGATTGTTTCCGTGTGGGGGATTTATGTGGCAGGTGGACCCTCGGGAATTGTGGAGCGGCTGGCCGCTATGGATCAGGAATGGAGACTTAATCCATTCGCCTTCACCGGCTTTTTTGAAGGTGATTTCCCGGTAGCCTGGTTCATTACGATGCTTTTTATCGCCCTGCTGGGCGGTTTCGGGATGGGTACGACCATTGACTGGTACGTTGAGGCTCAACGTATACAGTCAGCCCGCACCGTTCGCGACGCGTCGTACAGCATCTGGGTCGGCACCGCTCTTGTTCTGGTTCGTAATTCTCTCTGGGCCGCCTCAATCATTGGGTTCTTCGTTCTCTTTCCAGACATGACCAGGACCTCGGAATACGAAATGGCCTGGTTCTTGATCGCTTTTGAGAACCTGCCGGCCGGAATGATAGGCTTCTTCTTTGCCGCTGTGGTTGCCATTCACCTGTCTACCATCTCCTCATTGCTCAATCTAGGAGCTCTCTACCTCACTCGCGATCTTTATCATCATTACGTCAATCCACATGCGAGCGACAAAAAGCTCATCTGGATGGGACGGGCTTCGACGGTGGTCCTCCTCCTAGGCTCCTTTCTGTACGGCTCTATGATGGAAGAGATCACGCAATGGCTCATTTTTGCTCTCTGGATCATGGCCGCGGGGGTGTGGCTACCCAATATTCTGCAAGTTATCTGGTGGCGCTTCAATAGTTGGGGTTACCTGTCTTCCTGGATCGCGAATCTCGGGTTAAGCTGGCTGGTGGTGTGGGTTTTGCCTGCCTTCGGTTGGCTGCCTCGACTGCCAGATTACCTCCAGTTCTGGCTCTTGATGCTCTTGGGCCTCCTTGTATATCTGCCGATTACCTATCTTACCGAACCTGACGACATGGACCATCTTGTACGCTACTACGTCCAATCTCGTCCCATCGGTTTCTGGGGACCGGTCAGGCGTGAAGCGGAACGTCGGGGTCTAATTGAAAAGGTCACCTTAGATGTGGAAAGAAAATTACAATAGAAAGGCAGATCAATGAAGATTCAACGAGAGTGGACACCGCACGAGGCTGACGAGTGGACCAGGGAAGATTATCTGGCGATGATCTTTTCTTCTCTTTCCTATCTGTTTTTGACGATCGGCGCGGGTCTGTGCTTTCTTCTCCCCCTCTGGGGGTTTTTGACGGTAGGGATAGGGCTGCTCTGTGCCCTTATCATGTATTGGATTATCGATCCCAAGCTACAAACCCTCTCGATCGAGTATGAATCCAAGCAAAAGGAATATCTGAAAGAACTCGACCGACTTATGAAGTGGAAGGAAGAATGAATGGAACAGGGTTGGGCCGTCGTTATCGGAATGACTGTGGCATATATCGCTTCCTTTGCGGGAATGATATTTGCCTACTTGGGGTACCGCCGCCGGAAAAGAGAGGATTCGCAGGAAGGGAAAAAGTAGAACAATGGAAATGAGTTTCTTCTGGGGCATTCTGGTGCCCGGTTCGATCTTCATTTTGATGTTTGCAGTAACGGTCTGGCTGTATCTTTATTTTTCCAGACAATGACACTCCGGTCGGCTCGAATCTGCTGAACAGACTTCTCAACACTCATCTCATGCAATACAATCATTTGCATGTCTCCTGCCCGAAACTCTGATCGTCGTACTTTTCTCAAAGCAGCGGCCGGAAGTCTTGTCGCCGTCCCTTTTTCTCTATCCTCCATCGCAGTGGCCCCGTCGTGGATCCAAGCTGCCCGTGGTGAGATGCCTTATCGTCCTCTCGGCAAAACAGGAGAACGGGTTTCTCTGGTCGGCATTGGTGGTGCCCACATCGGTTACCAGCATGTGGAAGAAAAAGAAGCCACTCGAATCATGCACGCCGCCATCGATGCCGGAATCAACTTTTTCGATAACTCGTGGGATTACAACAAGGGTCAGAGTGAAGAGCGGATGGGCCGCGCCCTTGCTTCTCCGGGGAAACGCGAGAAGGTCTTCTTGATGACCAAATTCTGTTGTCACAGTCAGGGCTGGTCGGCTTCCGCCGCTCTTCGAATGCTCGACGAGAGCCTGAAGCGGCTTCGTACCGACTATCTTGACCTCTGGCAGATTCACGAGGTCATTCAAAGAGATCATCCAGAGAAGGCTTTTCAAGCTGACAGTGCGGTCGAGGCTTTAGTGAAAGCAAAAGAATCAGGCAAAGTCCGGTACGTCGGCTTTACCGGCCATCGAGACCCGGAGATCCACCTCGAGATGCTGAAACGGGACTTTCCATTCGATACAGTGCAGATGCCTCTCAATGTGATGGACGCGCATTATCGAAGTTTTGAGAACCAGGTCCTGCCCGTGTTGCGAGAACGCCATATCGGAGCCATCGGGATGAAGCCTCTCGGAGGAGGATCTCGGACAGGCGTCATCCTGGAATCAAAGGTTGTCGACGCGAGGGAGTGCCTCCGCTATGCAATGAATCTGCCGGTCTCGACAGTGATTACTGGAATCATTTCCATGGCAACGCTGGACCAGGCGATTGAGGTGGCTACCTCCTTTGCGCCATTTGAGAAAGAGGAGCTCGCTTCGCTTCTCGAGCGGACCCGAGTTCTTGCACGGGATGGGAAGTTCGAAAACTACAAGCAGTGGGGATAAACACTGCCTCCAAACTTGAGTGCTCCGATAGGTTTGTCCCGGCCACCTGTCCAGGCTCTTGGCGCGCGTCGTTTTTAGTCTGGAGCGCGAAGATGGACGGCTTTCGAGAGATAGGCTAAGCTCCAAAAGGCCAGACACACGCGATGAGGAAACTTCTTCTCGGAATACTTGCCATCACTCTGAGCTTACTCCTTGTACGGGGAATTTTCCCCTCCGCCTCGAAGGATGCCCCCTTCTTCGAATCAGAACTGATCTTCCCGCTCGAACACTGGCACAATCACTCATCCAGCATTGTAGAGCTTCCAAACAGGGATCTCCTGGTGGTCTGGTTTCACGGGTCGGGAGAACGAACCGCAGATGACGTCGCGCTTCTCGGTTCGCGGAAACCTTCAGGTACTTCTGAGTGGACCGAACCTTTCCTCATGGAGGATGTCCCGGGATTCCCCGATACCAACTGTGTCCTGTTCCTGGATCCGAACGAACGTTTGTGGCTGATCTGGCCGACCATTCTT
>DATGOF010000558.1:0-3780 GCA_035306285.1 Acidobacteriota bacterium
CCTGCCGCACTGCCGCGGGTCCTAATCGCGAGGACGCGATTCGAACAGCGACCGACAATGCCTGTGCCCAGTTGACGTCGGGCATGACAAACATCCTGAGATGCGCTCAGCAACCACCAGTCAGCGTCGAGTGCGACTAGCTCCGGGGCAAGGCCTGGCAGCACCTCTGTTTCACGGTCCAGCTTCACCCGCCTGTTGAAAGACGCAGCAACAGCGACAGCAACGGAATCCACTTCGCTACCGGTTGCAGGTGTCAGCGGTATTAAATTTCGTCGGTTCGGAAGCGTTCAATCAAGTGATCGCAGGCGCGGGCCGTAAGTGCCATCATCGTCATAGTGGGATTCTGACAACCACTGCTCACGAAACAAGCACCGTCCATGACGAACAAATTGGGGATGTCGTGTGTCTGGTTGTAGGGATTTAGGACGGACCGCTTGGGATCCTTGCCCATCCGGGCGGTTCCCACTTCGTGGATAGCCATCCCGGGCATCGCCAGTTGCCCGTTTACAACGATATTCTTTGCACCCGCGGACTCCAGCATTTCAGCAGCTGAGGCAGCCGCATCCTCCATCATGGCCTGTTCGTTATCTCCATGCGTCATCGTTATGCGCAGCGCTGGAATCCCCCAGGCATCTTTCAATTCGGGATCCAGTTCAATATAGTTTTCAAGGCGCGGGAG
This sequence comes from Acidobacteriota bacterium, assembly GCA_035306285.1. Classification (GTDB taxonomy): domain Bacteria; phylum Acidobacteriota; class UBA6911; order RPQK01; family JAPXNP01; genus DATGOF01. Next base: position 680 of record DATGOF010000558.1, read on the forward strand.
CGATTCTCCAAACGCGGTCAGGTGAATACGGTAATATCCGTCAACCACAGCCTTCTTGTAGGCCGCCCCAAAGCCCTGGGCTTCGAAATTGAATTGTGGCGAGCTGCCACCCTGAAACCCATACCCGCGAATATATCGAGGATGTCTTTTTTCCCCGGGGATATTGCGAAAACGGATGACGTAAATCCCATTCGGGCGGTTCGGTTCTGCGGCACTCTTGCGAAAGGGAATATCGGACAACTCTCCAGAGGCTCCTGCCCCAACGGCATGATCCATCAAATACTTCCCGAGAAGACCGCTGGAGTTCGCGAGACCGTCTGGGTAGGTGGGAGTCGCAGAGTTAAAGAGGATTCTCGTCGACTCCATCGACTGTGCGCAAAGAATGACAGCACGTCCGTTGACCTCAAATGTCTTGTGACTATTCCGGTGTATGTAAGTCACTCCTTCGGCCCGGTTTTCGGAGTTCATGCGGACGTGGCGAACGATGGCGTCTGTTATGAGGGTACAATTTCCGGTCTCTAGCGCGTCGTTTACGGTGGTAAAGGGGCTACTGAAGTATGAAAACGTAGTACAACCCCTCTCACAAGGCCCACAGTAATGGCAGGCGGGTCGCCCGTTATGGTCTGCCGTTAAAACCGCGGTGCGTCCGATAGTCACAGTCCGACCGAAGCGAGAACGCACTCTCTCTTGAAGCAGCTTCTCGCCGCAGGTCATGGCCATGGGAGGCAAAAACTGACCGTCGGGAAGAGCCGGATGTCCTTCCGGTCGACCGCTGATCCCCACGTAGCGTTCCACGCGGTCATAGTAGGGTGCCAGTTCGTCATAGGATAGAGGCCAGTCTTCCCCGTATCCGTCGAAGCTGGCAGCCTTGAAATCGTAGTCGCTGAGCCGGTAACTCTGCCGCCCCCACACGAGGGTGCGGCCTCCAAGAATTCTCAGGCGTTGCCAGGTGAAAGGCTTGTCTTCGGGAGTGCTGTAAGGGTTCTCGATATCGTCGACAAACCAGTCATAGTTGTACTCCATACAGGCGTAGCACATCTTCTGTACCGGTCGTCTCTTCTCAATATCGGGTGACAGATTGCGGTAGTCGAGTCGATAAGCCGGCATATGCTCAGTAAACTCCTGAGGAGAAATGCTCCGGCCGGCTTCCAGTAGAGCAACCTTGAGCCCTGCGTCAGCAAGACACTTAGCGGCCCAGCCGCCAGTAGCACCAGAGCCGACGACTATGGCGTCATACAGGACCAGGTGAGGATCTTGTGGCATCGAACGAATCTCCTGCTAGCGATGCGTATTCTCGGGATGCGGACAACCGGTGAAAGGACCATGCATCGGAGAACCATCCCATCCCAACGTTCTCATCCCTGCCTCGGATGTCCAGTAGGCACGTGCAACCCATTCCTTAATGCGGTTGAAGTGCATATTCCCCGCAAATTCAGAGCGGTTGCTCTGCCAGGTGACGAGCCGATGCGGATAGGCGAGATAGTTCAAAATCTCGATCTGGCTCTCTTCAGAGATGTCCAGAAAGCCTTTACCGAAACGGAGATAGGCTTCTCCATCGATGTAGGAAAGACTCTCGATAACTTCCTTCTGAGTCTCCGGCAATCCTGCTGCCAGGAGATGGTCGACGAAACGGTTGACCAGTGCACTCTTTGCCCCAGGAGTATCGGTTTCCGGAATAATCAACTCACTCAGATGGGCAAATAGACGATTTTGGTGCTCTGTAAAGAATTTTGGCTTCCAGTTCTCGTCGCGCAGAAGTTTCGAGGCGTCGTATTCGGACGGGAATTCTCGACTCGGTGCGCGGAGGAAGTTGCCGGCATTCCCCGAGGCCCAGGATAAAGCAGCGCCTACAGCACCCAAAAAGGATCGCCTGAATAAATCGCGTCGCTTCATGCTTGTTCCCTCCACCGGTAAACTACGCCTCTTTTACCCCACCTTGCTGATCAAGGCAAGGAGTTTGCCCCCGTTGAGACCCATCCCGGAGAACAAAGGTGGTATTCTTCTTTCTAACAGGCCAATAGGCTTCCAACCGGCTGGTATGAATTGCCAGAGGTCGTAACATGAAAAATCGCGTCCATAATCTACTTCTTCTACATCTCTTAGTGCTGGCGTCTTCTTTTGTGGTAATCGATTCGATAGAAGCCAAACAGCTTCGACAGGATCTCATTCAGCGCAGGTCTCAGCTGGCTTCACGAATGTCTCCAGGCTCTCTGCTGATCCTCTTCAGTAATCCTCTTCGCCCCTATAGTGGAGACGTTTACTACGAGTATCGACAGGAGAACAACTTTTACTACCTGACGGGGATCGAGCAACCCGAATCAATATTTGTGCTGATGCCTTCCAATGAGACTTTTCGGGAGATTTTGTTTTTGCCTGAAAGAGATCCTGGCCGTGAATTATGGACAGGTCCGATGCTGGGTCCAGAGGAAGCTACCAGGATCAGCGGCATCGATAACGTCTGGAATGCCGGCGAGTTCAAGGCTTTCATCGAAGCAATTCTACAAGGCCTTCCTTATCGGACCGAACGATATCAGCCTTCGAACGGGTATGATGCCTTCTTCTCGGCGCTCGAAAAATCAGAGGCGGAAGTGTTTCTTCTCCTGAAACCTCATCCGGGACTAGAAGGAAAACTCACCAGAGAACTCGAGTTCGCTGAGCAGATTCGCGAACGGTATCCGGGCATCAACGTCCGCGATGTTCACAATATTCTGGCCCAAATGCGGCTGGTTAAATCAGGCTACGAGATTTCCCAATTGAGAAAGGCAGTCGACATCACCGTAGAGGCCTTGCGGAAGGCTATATCAGAAGTTCGCCCGGGGATCTGGGAGTACGAAGTAGAAGCCATTATTGAATACGTTTTCAAACGGAACAACTCCAGCGATTGGGGCTTTCCATCCATCGTCGCATCGGGACCCAACGCTACGGTTCTCCACTATGAAGCGAGCCAGCGGCAGACAGCTCCAGGTGAGCTCCTTCTGATGGATGTCGGGGCCGAGTGGAAACAGTACTCCGCTGATATCACACGAACGATCCCGGTCAACGGGGTGTTTACCCCTGAACAGCTCTCCGTTTATCAACTCGTTCTGAAGGCTCAACAGGAG
>DATGOF010000559.1:0-2103 GCA_035306285.1 Acidobacteriota bacterium
GCGGTTGGTGACGACAAAGCGCCGGTTCAGGCCCGGCTCATGCACTTCCACTTTGGCGATCACGCGTCGCTCAATCTCCCAGCTGTCGGCCTGGTAAGTGAATTCGGTGAACTGTCGCTGCTTGATACCTTCGTTCTGAAAATCTGCCTGCGCCTTTTCGACCAGTTGTTCGACCTTTCGCTCGAGCCGGGGATTGCGCGGCAGACCGATTGTATACTCCAGTCTTTGATCGCTTTCACAATACTCATACAGCTCCGGCGTGGCGAATCCGCAGTCTCCCTGGATCTCAATCTCAAGATCGTCACCCACCCGGCGGCGCAGGATCTGGATGATCCGACGCAATACCGAGACAGCTCGGGCCGCTGCTCCTCGATTGCCCGCTCGCAGCAGGGCCGCGATCAGGTCCCCGGTTTCAGCATCAAAGATCAATAACGGATGGTAGATGTGCTCGAAAATAGCCGTGATAGAAGCTAAACTCTTCAGGTGAAGGCGACTTCTGGGCGAAAAGATTCGTACAAGGAGGGATAATACGAAGCCGTGGCCTTTATCCACTCTCCGCTACGAACCAGGTGTAGGGCCATTTATGGAATCGTCTGGACCCGCTGAACTGTCACCTGATAAAGATTCGTTCAAATCTTCGAAGGCTCCAGCGTTTACCTGTAGCTTCGGCCTTGAGACCGCCAATGTCTCGATAGCCCCGGGGCTAACATCGGTTCCCCAGAGATAAACTGATCGCAACGCGGTTGCACTGCTCAGATGAGGTATCACTTCGTCGTCCACCTTTGTGCCATACAAATTTAAGTACTCCAGTGCAGGAAGCTGGCTGACGACCTTCAGCCCTTCTCCGTCAATTGATGTTCTTTCAAGGTGGAGCCTGACCAAATTCTTCATTTCGGCCAACGCAGCCACAAGCCCCTGGTCCGATATGGCGGTCCCAGCAAGATTAAGCGTCACAATATGATTTGCAATCGGACGCAACAACGACAACTCCTCGTCCCCAAACTCGCTCCCAACAAAGTTTGCCTGAACGCTCAGGTGATTCTTACCTTGCGCCAGAGGCGTCACCATCACGCCGCGTTCTTGAAGCATTCGCACAGCCTCCGGATCAGGCGGAGGTAACTCCAGGGCCAGAACTGGACTTTCTTGCCTGCTTGTGCCGACACCCAGGCGGTTCAGATAAGCCTGAACCGCAGCGGGCGGCGTCCCTGCTTCGGCGACGGTCATATCAGGGTCGGCGCCTTGCTCGATCCACCAACGGAGAATCTCAGTATCAACGATTGGCACGGCTCTTCGTGACCCCGGAGGCATACGCTCGTCATCGTCGAGTGGAAGGATCAATCTCCGATAAATCTCGCTCCCATTCGGGTCACTCGCTCTCAGCACGGGCCCACTCTCCCCACCTTTCATAATTGCTTCCAGATTATCTAGGCGAAGATTACCTCTCTGCTTGCCTTCTCCATGGCACTCGATGCAGTGGGTAGAAAAGATCGGTTGGATCATCTGCTCAAAAAGCTTCGCTTGCATGATGTCGACGGAGTCTCCTGAAGAGTCAGCGGCAGTCAGTCCTACCCATCTCTTTAAGGGAGCGGGAAGGTACTCGGTCAGGTAATTCTCCCCGTGCGTCAGTTGGCCGCCATAATGCCCCGCCATCAGGATCAGTACCAGGTTCAAGGTAAGAACACTACGGTAAACCATGACCGGTTGTTTGCTGTCACTCTTGAGTGTCCAGACTTTAGCAAGAACTGCAAGAACTGCTGAGGCGGCCACAAAGATGCCACTCCACTTGTGCCAGGAAATCAGACTTCCTTCGTAACCTCCGTCCTGCGACAGGAGCAGACCCGAAAGAGCCCCGAACACAGCTGCAAATGCTCCCAATATCAACATTAGCAGCATTTGCTCTTGCGCTTCACGACTTGAAGCGAACCGCGAAAAGACCAGTTCAAAAATCGCAACCAGGAGCAGGATCCCTATCGGGAGATGAAGGACGACAGGATGCAAGCGGCCGAAAAACAGAAAAAATGAAGATGAAGTTGCGTCCTGAATCCAGAGGACCAGAACCGCCGACAAAACCAACGCCAGTAAAACGCCACTGCCTACGAAAAC
>DATGOF010000560.1:0-4376 GCA_035306285.1 Acidobacteriota bacterium
TTGCTGCCCCCGTCGTTCACGCTTCTTCGACTGCAGCGGGTCGTTGAGGCACTGGCCGGTATGCGGCTTCACAAGCAAAATTTCCGGAGACTTGTCGACCGAGGAGGTCTGGTCGAGGGTACCGGGAGGATAGATCATCAGACTGGAGGACGGCCGGCTGAGCTCTTTCGTTTTCGAAGAGAAGTGCTCCGGGAACGGCGTGCGCCTGGCGTGGGTCTGCCAGGAGGCTAAACTGAGAAGTGGAGCTTTCTGCAAATCTGTGGATGGACTGTGAAATCAAACTGAGTTACACTTGGAATAACGCTACATGAAACTAGTAGCGTTATTTTTTGAAATTGGATATGCTCAAAATGAGTATATCTGGGTTGGGGAAGTGACTGATGTATAAAGAACAAGATTTGACGGTACCAGAGTTTACGGCCGAGATCGCTCGTCAAACTGCTTCTATCTATGAGCGAGTGAGAGACGTGGTCCCCGAAATAGAGTGGCCGGTGCATGCACCGTACGTATCGGCCATTAATGACTTGAAAGAGCAGCGGAACGCCATCATTCTGGCGCACAACTATCAAACACCTGAGATTTTTCATGGGGTGGCCGATTTGACGGGAGATTCTCTGGCTTTGGCCAAGATGGCCGTTGACGCAGACGCAGACGTCATCGTGCTTTGTGGCGTTCATTTCATGGCGGAAACCGCGAAGCTGTTGAATCCAGAGAAAACAGTCTTGATTCCGGATCTTGAGGCAGGTTGCTCGCTTGCGTCTTCCGTCACCGCGGACGACGTTCGCCTGCTGCGCCAAAAGTACCCCGGAGTCCCGGTGGTCACCTATGTCAATACCTCGGCGGCGGTAAAGGCAGAATCCGATATATGTTGTACATCAGCCAATGCGGTCGAGGTGGTGGAGTCGCTCGGAACAGACCGTGTTATCTTTCTTCCCGATGAATACCTCGCTCGGTATGTTGCCACTCAAACAGATGTCGAGGTCATCGCCTGGAAGGGGCACTGCGAAGTCCATGAGCGGTTCACGGCCGACGAGCTGAAAGCGTTCCGAGAACAGTATCCGGATGTTCAGATTATCGCCCACCCTGAGTGTCCTCCGGATGTGCTCGACGAGGCAGATTTCGTCGGGTCTACATCTGGAATGATTGGCTATGTTGGTGATAAGAGACCTCGACGAGTGGTCATGGTGACTGAATGCTCGATGAGCGACAATGTTGCCGTGCAGTATCCCGATGTCCAATTCGTCCGCCCTTGCAATCTTTGTCCTCACATGAAAAAGATCACTCTTCCAAAAATACTCTCCAGTTTGGCAAAAATGGAGCATGAGATTGAGATCGATCCAGCAACCGCTGACCGTGCTCGCCAGGCAGTTGAGCGGATGATGGCTGTTGGGCGCGGGAAGAAAGGCTGATTTTGATTGTCCGCGGTGGACAGGCTGCAGACTGATATCGTTGTAGTGGGAAGTGGAATCGCCGGGTTGACGGCAGCTCTCGGTCTGGCTGGAAGGTACCGAGTCGTGCTCCTGACCAAGGGAACGCTTGGCCTGGCCAGTAGCAGCAATTTGGCGCAGGGAGGAATCGCCGCAGCCGTGGGAAAGGATGATGATCCTTCCCTTCACTCCGCTGATACGATCGCTGTAGGCGGAGGCATTTCCAACCGGGCCATTGTCGAGTTGATCACCCGCGAGGGGCCACTCCAAATCCAGAGATTACTCGAGCTGGGGGCCGCGTTTGACCGGAATCCTGATGGTGAGCTTCAGCTGGGAAGAGAAGCAGCCCATAGTCGCCGACGCATCGTTCACGCTGATGGTGATGCCACCGGGGCAGAGGTAATCCGGGTTCTCACAAACAGCGTTCGCACTCACGGCGACATTCAAATACTCGAAAAGGCGTCTGCAGTAAAACTACTCTGGTGTGGATCCAGGGTTACGGGAGTACTCGGATTTGACCACTGGAACCAGCGTTTTGAGATCCTTGGCAGAGGGGTTGTCCTGGCAACCGGTGGAGTCGGTCATCTGTTTGCTCGTACGACCAATCCACCGGAAGCGACCGGAGATGGGCTCGCAATGGCTGCTGAAGCTGGAGCTGAACTGATCGATCTTGAATTCGTTCAGTTTCACCCCACGGCTCTGGATGCTTCGGTTGACCCCATGCCGCTACTCACCGAGGCGATCCGAGGCGAAGGAGCGTTGCTTGTGAATCAAGAAGGTCGTCGATTCATGGTCGATGAACATCCTCTGGCAGAGCTTGCTCCACGAGACGTGGTCGCCCGTGCCATCTGGAAGGAGACAAGGAGCGGTGGGGGAGCTTTTCTGGATTGTCGAAAAACGATCGGATCGCGCTTCCCAAAGCGTTTTCCTAACGTTTATCGACGCTGCATCGCCCTCGGAATTGATCCTGTGACATCTCTAGTACCGGTGGCCCCTGCGGCACACTACCATATTGGCGGCGTTCGTATTGACCAAAATGGCCAGTCTTCGGTTGAAGGACTATGGGCTTGCGGAGAAGTGGCTGCCAGCGGTGTTCACGGAGCCAATCGATTAGCCAGCAATTCTCTTCTAGAAGCACTGGTTTTTGGGAGCCGGGTCGCTTCCAACATCCTGGCCACGAATCTGCCAGGTTCTCGTGTTCCCATAAAGTTTCCAGAAGTAGAGATTGCTTCCCCTGACAGAAATCTCGTAAAACGCATTCGTAACCTGATGTGGAGTGAGGTTGGGCTGATTAGAAGCGGGGAAGGGTTGAAAAAAGCAATCGATTCTTTTGAAGAGATGCTGTCCCGGGAACGTGCCTTCGGAAGTGCTCGTTCCATGATGATGGTCGGCAGATTGATAGCTGTGGCTGCGGAGGCCAGGAAAGAGAGCCGGGGCGTCCATTATCGAGCTGACTATCCCGACGCAGATCCGGTCCTGGCTCGCCACCTTACCGTCCATTTGAACGTCCCCACAGCTCCCTAGGTATTCTCGACGATGGTAACTTCTCTTCACTCGCTGGTTTATGAAGATCAGATTCGCGAGGCTTTGCGAGAAGATCTCGGCAGGGCTGGTGACCTGACCACCGACGCAATTGTGCCGACAGGCAGCCAGGCAAGAGCTGTTTTGGTTTCTCGCGACGCCGGGTGCATTGCCGGTCTGGAGGTTGCGCTGGCCGCCTTCCGGCTTCTGGATCCTGAACTCAGCTGCGAGCTCAAGATTGCTGACGGGCAGGAGGTTGGGGAAAATAGCGTCCTGGCTACCCTCAACGGGTACGCTCGGTCGCTTCTAACGGCCGAACGCACCGCCCTTAATTTTCTGGGACATCTCTCAGGTGTTGCAACGGCCACACGCCGACTGGTCCAAGCATTGGAAGGGACTGGCACTCATGTGGCGTGTACTCGAAAGACGACTCCCGGTCTTCGAATGCTCGAAAAGTATGCTGTCCGCGTGGGCGGCGGACTCAATCATCGTTTTGGCCTCGATGACGCAGTCTTGATCAAGGACAATCATCTCGCAATTGCCGGAAGCGTAAAAGCCGCCGTTGAGAGAGTGCGCCGGTCGGTCGGACACATGGTCAAGATCGAAGTCGAGATTGAGTCGCTGACCCAACTTGATGAAGCGGTAAGCCTGAAGGTAGATGCCGTGCTTCTCGATAATATGACGCCCGAACAGGTAGCGGAGGCGGTCAAACGAGTCAAAGGGAAGGTCATCACCGAGGTTTCCGGGAAAGTGACGCCGGAAACGATCTTGAGCTATGCCGACGCAGGGGTTGACTTGATTTCGCTCGGTTGGATTACCCATTCCGCCCCTGCCCTCGATGTTGCGCTGGACATTCAAGCGCAATTGCCCATCGGTTACGTTGCCGGGCCCGGCGTCTAAGTCGTGGCTGGGGACACCGTCGGTTTAAACCATCTGGTTCGAGATCGGACAATGCAAATTTCCTCTTTGAACCTTCCATCCCTGATTCCGTACCTAAGAGATGTATCAGCTATGTCCATAGATTGGTGGAGGAGATATGGCTCAGAACATCATCCATATGGGACCAATACGACGAGAAGATTTGTTTCATCAGATTATGCGGGCCCTGGAGGCGATGCAGGAGCCGCTACGTGAAGTGTTCGTGCGCGCTCATTATCGGGGAGAAGAGCTTTCAACGATCGCCGCTCAAGTGGGACAGTCAGAAGCCGAGACCCTGGAGATCCTGAAGGAGGCAGATCGCACCTTTCGCTCGATACTGGTAGACGAAAAATGAGATTGCGCGGCAAGCTAATGTGTCCAGCCATGCCTGTTGACTAGCACAGACGAACCCGGCCAAATTTCCGCTTTCCTACTCTGAGAACGAATTCAGCACCGGGGAACGCTTCCGGCGTGACATCCAGAGTGACGTCAGCTACTCTCTCGCCATCG
>DATGOF010000561.1:0-3170 GCA_035306285.1 Acidobacteriota bacterium
ACCTCAGAAGCTTTCGTCGACGTGCTCTTTCCGGGGTCGATTTTGGTCATCGATGCTACAGATGATAATGACTCACGAAGTATCGGTTCCAGCAATATACAGAATTGGATGAAACGAGGAGCTGTAGGAGTTGTCACCAGCGGCGGTGTTGGCGATACTGACGAAATCATAGCGCAGAGAAACCCTGTTTATCATCGCCGGCTAGGGCGCGGTATCCGCCCTGGGCGCAATCAGTTAGAGTCAGTCAACAGGCCCATAAACCTGGGTGGCGTCCTGGTTCGGCCTGGGGATGTCGTAGTTGCTGACGGCGACGGAGTCGTTGTCGTGCCGAGAGAGTATGCCAAGGAAGTGGCTGAAGCAGCCCGACCCTTTCTGGACAATATAGGTTTGGAACGCTACAAGACCGGTACTCAGAGCCGGTGATGGCGATCCCGTTAGGTTGAACCGTGTAGCGGAAGTGCACTCGAGAGTAGAGCAAGCCGACGGGCCGCCCGCAAGGCTGATCGTCCTCGATTTGGGGGATCTTTCAGTCTGCTGAGAGGACTAAAAGGAAACTTTAGGAGCGCGTTTCAAATGAAAAAAGTTGGAAACGCAAAAGGGGAAGCAAGCCCGACACTGAAGCCCCTCCCATTGGTTGTGGCCGTCCTAGCGGTCTTTCTCCTTTCGTGTGATTCAGGTGCTGAGTTAGCGGAATTGCCCGGTTCTGGTGAGGATGAAGGGCGGATCGTTGTCTATCGGGACGCTTGGGGTGTCCCACATATCTACTCCCCCAATGTGGAGGGCGGATTCTACGCAGTTGGATGGAGCCAGGCACAGGATAGGCCCGAAGAGCTACTGCGAAATTTTCTCAGAGGGATGGGCCGTGTCTCGCGAGCCGAGGGAGCGAACGGAATTGCTTCAGACGTACGGGCTCACTTGTGGGACTTATACACCAGCTCCCGGGACGGTTACGATTCAATCGATCCCGTTGCCCGTACGCATCTTTCCGCCTTCGTTGAGGGAGTCAATACCTTTTATCGCGAAAACCCTGAAATGGTGCCGGACTGGTGGATCGACGAGCCGGTCAATGAGTTTATGGTGATCGCATTTGCTCGGCTATTCCTTTATAGCTGGTCATTTGACCAAGCCTATACCGAGTTGCGCCGCGCGGGAGTGGATATCGGTCTCGAGCCCGCTCAGAGAGCCTCGAATCAGTGGGCCGTCTCTCCGGTGCGTAGCGCTGAAAGGGCACCAATCTTGCTTATCGATCCTCACCTTTCCTGGCTTGGACCTTCTCGATTCTGGGAGTTCCGGGTTCACGCCAGCGACTGGGTTGGAAGCGGATTCACTCTGCCTGGTGTCCCATATATAGGACTCGGCCATAACTCGAACGTTGCATGGGCAATGACGACAGGCGGGCCCGACACCGCAGATGTATACGAATTGACCGTAGAGGATGGCGATCCCCCGCGCTATCTGTATGACGGTGAATGGCGTGAACTTTCCTATCGCGAAGTTACATTGGAAATTAAAGGGGAACCTGCCCGCACGGTTCATTTATGGAGCTCCCACCACGGTCCCATTATCGGCTGGAAGGATAACAAGGCGTACGCCGCCAAAAGTGCCTACGCCGAAGTTGTCGACGTTCTTAATCCATGGAGGCTTTTCAATTTCGCTGAGGATTACACGGGAGTCGTCGAAGGTCTGGCAACTCAAAATCTGTTTCCCCAGAATGTGATGGTAGCGGATACATCGGGCAACATTTACTATCAGCGCACTGGGAGAGTGCCAGTAAGACCGGCAGGTCCGGATTGGGGCCAGCCGGTCGACGGATCGACTTCAAAGACGGAGTGGGAAGGAGTTCATTCGCCCTCCGATCTTATTCAGATCCTTAATCCCAAGCAGGGGTATATGCAGAACTGCAATATTTCACCGGATGCTATGGTTGTCGGTAAGTCAATCGATTTCCGCAACTTTCCGCCTTACATCTTCGGAGCCCAACCTGGAGGGTTGAATCCCCGGGGTGCTCGGGCATTACAGATTCTCCAAGAGGATTCGGAAGTCACCATCGCTGATGCCCAAGCCTATGCTCTGGATGTGCTGCCTTTTGCTGTAGACGGATGGCTGTCCCTCTTGCGTCAGGCCCACCAAGCTTATTCCGAGAAGTATGCCGCGGATTCGGACTACTTGGAGGCGATCGAAGATTTGCTTAGCTGGAATGGCGAGCTCAGACGAGATTCTACCGCCGCTCTTAAGTATGTCTATTGGAAAGAGGAACTCTCAATCAGCAGTGAGTTCGATGTGCTCCGGACGGCCGTGGAGGACTATGCTGGAGTCCTGTCCGGTGCCGAGCCGCTGACAAATTCATCGGTCGAATCTGTTGATAAAGTAACGCTTCAGCTTATAGCTGAAGCGTTGGCATCGGCAATGAGCCGCCTTAAGGCTGAATTCGGCACTTTGAAAGCTGCATATGGCGACCGCTTTCGCGTCGGTCGAGGAGAGCAGTCGTGGCCCGCTGGTGGAGGAGGCGATGGGCGATTAGGTACTTCGACTCTGAGGAACGTTCGTTACGGACCCGTTCGTGACGATAACACCCAATGGGGCGTTCACGGTCAATCCGCTACTCAGCTCGTCCTGTTGGCCAGGCCCATTCAAAGTTGGAGCCTAACGCCGCTTGGGCAGAGCGATATCCAGTCATCGCCTCATTTTGATGACCAGGCGAGAGAGCTGTTCAGCCCTCGTCGGTTAAAGCCGACATGGTGGCAACCCGAACGACTTAAGGAGCATATCCGTGACCGCACTGTGCTGGCACCAGTGATCGACTAGCGAAAGTGAGAACTGCAACCCTAGCGATGCTCAGGAAACGTGCTGGATTAGGGCCGCTTGTTCTTTCTCAAATTTCAGTGACCTGCCCAAGAAAGGAAAAAAGTGAGCAATCATGAGCCTGATTGGCATCCTCTAGATGAGCTGATGCGGGGTGACAACCGTGTCGTCTATGACCGCCTGCGAGAGATTTGCCCGGTTGCCTACAGTGACTCATTCGGATGGTCCGTCTTTCGCCATCGAGATGTGGTTGAAATACTGCTCGATTCATCTCGGTTTAGCAACTCGGTATCGCGTCACCTTTCAATCCCAAATGGGTTAGATCCGCCGGAACATACGGTGTACCGAAGAATTGTTGAACGGTATTT
>DATGOF010000562.1:0-2541 GCA_035306285.1 Acidobacteriota bacterium
AGGGTGGATATCCTGATCGTTCGTGAGCTCACGGGCGGTATTTATTTTGGTGAGCCTCGAGGGAATGAACGCCGTGAGGATCAGCGGGTTGCCTTTAACACGGAGATCTACTCAGATCACGAGATCGATCGTATTGCCAGAATAGCGTTTGAGGCAGCAGCGTTACGTCGAAAGAAGGTTACCAGCGTTGATAAATCCAACGTCCTGGAAAGCTCGCAATTATGGCGCACTGTCGTTAGTGAAGTGGCTGCCGACTACCCCGAAATCGAACTGGAGCATATTTTGATCGATAACTGTGCGATGCAGCTCATTGCTCAGCCGAGGCGGTTTGATGTCCTCCTGACGAACAACATCTTCGGAGATATCCTGAGCGACGAAGCCGCAATGTTGACGGGCTCGATTGGAATGTTGCCCTCGGCCAGCCTGGGTGCGCGTGCTGAAGGCGGGAGAGTCGGCCTCTACGAGCCGGTACATGGGAGTGCCCCTGATATTGCCGGACAAAACAAGGCCAATCCTCTCGCGACGATTGCCTCAGTTGCTCTTCTCTTTCGATATTCACTGGATCGCTCTGACATTGCGGAGAAGATCGAGATCGCGATCGCTTCAGTTCTGGAGGAAGGCTATCGTACCGTCGATATAGCCACCTCGGACAGCCGAGTTGTTGGGACACGAGAGATGACCGATCAGGTTCTCGCCCGGATCTCATAGCCAACCCCAGGATTACCGGCGTCCCGTATCCTGACAGCCTGTGGAATGGGGAAAAGCAGTCGCGGGGCCCATGGGCTAGAGCTAAATCATTCTCTCTGGTATATTACTGAACTCATGCGCAACAATCCGAGGGACACTTTGCTGGCCGTCCATCGCCGCCATGCTAAAGCCTGGGAACAGCGAAACCTGGATGAGCTCAGGAGGATCTATTCTGAGAATGCCGTAATCTTTAGCACCGAGCCACCACCTCGCTTCGCCGATTTCAAGACTTTCGAGAATACACTACAGCAGTATTTTTCTCAAATTGCCGAGGTTTCCTTCTTCACTTCTAACATTCAGATCGAAGTCTTCGACAACATCGCCTGGATCAATTCTCAATACCTGAGGGCTCATCGATTGAATGGACAGATGATTCGTCAGAGCGGACGGTGGACCGAAGTCTATCAGAAGGAAGCAGATGACTGGAAACTCGTGCACCTCCACTCCTCGCTCGATCCGGAGGTCGGCGATTAGCCGCGGCTGGTCAGAGTTCTGTTAAGTCAGCCTGCAAGCACCGTGGAGCGTATTCAAGGTCGTCATGAATCCAACTCAGTAGTAGCCCCGCAGAGAAGGTAACGGAGAAGAGAGGCATTCCGACGTTTGCCCCGAAAAAGTCGATTTCCACGAGTTGATCCTGGCACGGGCATAGCTCGCCACTCAAGCTGAAGACCGTTCTTCTGGCGACGAGCATTTAAGAAGAGCTTCTGGACGCGTCCCGAAGCGAAGGGAGCGGCCGGGTCGTATTTCAGTTTGGGGCCCTGGAGTGTACGACCCGGCCTTTAGGGGAAATCTACTCCTCTTCGGCGAGCAGTGTACCAGTGCCTGAAGCGTAAAAGTGTGATCCAGATCACCAAATAGAAAAAACGTGGTAGGAAAAGGACTCCCTTGAGTGGAAGAACAAACCATTGAGAAGACATTTCGGGAACTCTCTGCTTCGTTTTCCCGAAAGGCATCAGATAGCGAAAGGTGTTCCGATTCAGGTAGTAACAATCGAGCACGTCGTTGAAAACAAGTCGGTTGCCGGCCCTAATGAGAAAAAACAGTATTTTCTGCTTCATGAAGATCGGACGTCCCGAGAAGATCGCTGCAACAACATCAGGTCGTTCAGAGAAGAGGCGTTTGAACCATCCCGGGCCCACCCTGCCGTCGCGGGGATAAGTCAGAACTCGATCGACACCGGCCACCTCCATGAAGGTCGACAATTTATCTTCACGACAGAGAACAGTCAGTTTGATATTGGGGACGATACGCGGATTATTCACCAGTTGTGTGATTGCAGTTCGACAGAGCTCGTCTGTCTCAGTCTGGATAAAGAGGACGTCATGCTGGATATCGGGCATATCGAGTGCCGGTTGATTTCTTATCAGTCGAGGCAGCCGAGACACGGATAGCCAATAGGAATCCAGGGCCCCATTAAAAACCAGGTGCCGCCGAATGGTGGAAAGCAAGTAGTAGAGCTTCTGTTTTCGAAAGACGGGTCTGCCTGTGAAAACCGCCGCGATCACGTCAGCATTTCGATCACGGACTATCCGCCAAGTCCTGAGCGAGTGCAGCCATCGTTGACCCTTTTCGAACGGAATCACTTCGTCGACTCGTGGATGAGCCCCCAAGATCTCTGCATCCTGGGCGCGACACAGAACACTTACTTTGGTGCGGTTGAAAATCGGCTGCTCATTCAAACGCTCCAGGGCTTTGATCATCAGCGTTGCGGCCTCGGTTTGTATGAAAAGAATGCGCTTGTACTCCTGATAGCTGGGAGCACCAAACAAAAGCCTCTTCAGAATCAAGCGCCTG
>DATGOF010000563.1:0-6665 GCA_035306285.1 Acidobacteriota bacterium
CTTCGTCCAGAAGGGCATCCAGATTGTACCCACTGACCCGTCGCATGACCTTCGGGTAGCGCCGTTTTATTTCGTCCCGATTGTCCCGGACCAATTGACGAACTTTTCGATAGATTTCTCCTTCCCGGTCATTCTGCCGGCATTTCTGATCCAAACCGGCTCGGTCGAGAGGACCAAAACGTATCTCTTCTCCTGTCGAGAGAAGGACGCCGACATCCAGAATCTTATCAATCGTCTTCCCGTAGCGAATAGAACGGGTTCCGGAAGAATTGTTTCCGATCATGCCTCCGATGTTGGCTCGACTGCTGGTAGCGGGATCGGGAGAGAAGAAGAGCCCGGTAGGCTGAAGGGACTGATTCAGTTCGTCCAGCACGATGCCAGGTTCTACCCGTACCCAGCGCTGGTTTGTATCGATTTCGATGATGCGGTTTAGATGTTTTGAACAGTCGATAACCAGCCCTGGCGAAACAGCTTGTCCTGCCAGGCTGGTCCCTCCTCCCCGCGGCAATATTGGAACACGATCGCGAGCCGCAGTCCTGACTGCCTGTATCAAATCCTCCTTGTCTTTCGGGAGGACAACTCCCATCGGGATCATCTGGTAAAGGCTGGCGTCGGTGGCGTAGATTAGCCTCGACATACGATCAAAGAGCACGTCACCCTTGATCTTCCTTCGAAGCTCAGATTCGAGTTGCGCTGCTGCTTCTTGTTTCATCCAACACAAATCTAACACGAACCGGAACCTGTCGTTTCGTCGGCGGTTGTCTGTCCGACCCAATCGACGGTTCTTTTTCAGGGAAAATTCTGCCAGCCGGAGCGATGGTTTAGAATGCAAGTGTTTTGAAATCTGAAAGGGATAGTACAAAAGCTCTAAATCTACCCGAGGAGATAAAAGCAGATGAAAGCCTGTGACATCGGATATGCTGCTGCTGTTGGGTTGCTGGTATTAGCCATTGCATCTTGTAGCGCAGGGGGAGACACGGCAGAGTTCAGCTTCACGGATGAAGAAGGGATGGAGACCGTCGCCGTCCTCGAGACTACACAAGGTACGATCGAAATCGGCTTTTTTCCGGACAAAGCGCCTGAACACGTTAAGAACTTTCTGAATCTCTGCGGAAGTGGTTACTACGACGGAACCTACTTCCATCGAGTTGCGCCAGGCTTCATGATCCAGGGTGGAGACCCGAACACCCGTGACGATGATCCATCCAACGATGGTCAGGGAGGCTCGACATATCGAGGGCCGGGTACCACACTGGAACCGGAGTTCAATGATATACGACACGTGCGTGGTATCGTCTCGATGGCACGGTCAGCCGCCCCCAACAGTGCCGGCAGCCAGTTCTTTATCATGGTAGAGGATGCCCCTCAACTGGATGGCAATTACACAGTGTTCGGGCACGTCATCAACGGCATGGATGCGGTTGATGAGATCGTTGAACAGCCCGGTACTCCGATTCCCGGAGCAGGAGGGGTTCGACCCGCAGAGCCCCAGTACATTGAGAAGTGTTGGGTTGAGGATCGACCCGCTTCATGATTGGTTGCAAAGGGCCGGCCATCGAGCAGCCTTCCTGGTGGGTGCGGCGAGTCTGGAGTTTTCCAACTGGGCAGGGATCTGAGTCTGCAGGGGAAAGAGAAGGGATGACATGAGCTTGAAAAGTTGCACAGAAAGTGGGCAAGTCGTCCTGCTGTTGCTTGTTTTTGTTGCACTGTCAATCCTAACGATCGCTCAGGACGAGCTACAAGGAGTCGAGGTGTGGGCTAAAGACTTTCATTCATTCTCTCGCCCGGACGAGGTGGTAGTCCGCCATCTTGATCTTAACCTTAAGGTCGATTTTGACCAGCGGCGGCTGATCGGTAGAGTCGGTCTTCAGATCGAAAACCGAACCGGCGCCGACTATCTTTTTCTCGACACTCGTGACCTCGAAATTGAAAAAGTTAGCCTGGTCAAGGACGAAAGGGAGGTGGAGACCCACTTCAGTCTTACACCGGCCGTCGATTATCTTGGTTCGCGGTTGATGGTGGCAATTGAAAGCGACACTCGGCAAGTCAACATCGATTATCGAACCACGCCGGGTGCCGCTGCACTCCAGTGGCTTGGGCCGGAACAGACCGCCGATGGAACCGATCCTTTTCTGTTCACGCAGAGCCAGGCTATCCTGGCCAGAAGCTGGGTACCGTGTCAAGACACGCCTTCCGTCCGAATGACCTACCACGCGCGTGTCGAAGTCCCCGAAGGTCTCATGGCCGTTATGAGCGCAACCAACAGCCAGACTCTCCGGCCGGATGGCATCTACGAGTTCGATATGCCTCAACCGATTCCCTCCTACCTGCTGGCGCTCGCCGTTGGGAAGCTGGAGTTTGGTGAGATCTCACCCCGAGCCGGTGTGTATGCGGAACCGTCTGTTGTTGATGACGCCGCTTGGGAATTCGCTGATACCGAGAAGATGATTGAGGAGGCAGAGAAGCTGTATGGGCCGTATCGATGGGATCGCTACGACATCATCGTCTTGCCGCCCAGCTTTCCCTTCGGAGGAATGGAGAATCCACGGTTGACGTTCGCGACCCCCACGATTCTGGCTGGGGATCGCTCGTTGGTCGGTCTGGTAGCCCATGAGCTGGCTCACTCCTGGTCAGGCAACCTGGTCACTAATGCTACCTGGAACGAACTCTGGCTCAATGAGGGATTTACCACCTATTTCGAACATCGAATCATGGAAGCCGTTTACGGAGAGGATTACGAGCGGATGCTGGCGGTTCTGGCCTACCGCGATCTCGAAGATGCTCTCGATCGCCTGGGTCGAGACAATCCATTAACTGCTCTATTTCTCAATCTCGCAGGACGGGACCCGGATTCTGGCCTGACCGAAATCCCCTATCAGAAGGGCCATTTTTTTCTTCGAACCCTGGAGAAAGCAATCGGACGAGAGGTGTGGGACCCTTTTCTTCGAAAGTACTTCTCAGAATATGGATTTCAAAGCATCACGACGACGAAGTTTCTCAATTACTTGAAATCGGAACTGCTAGATGGCCTCGATCGCGACCTGATGGAGGAACTTAAAATCCACGACTGGCTGTTCGAACCGGGGCTTCCATCGTCCGTGGTGAGCGTCAGATCAGACCAGCTGTCACAGGTTGATACACAGGTTGATCGCTTCCAGAGCGGCACGCCCGCCTCTCAGCTCGATACTGAAGGCTGGGGTACACACCATTGGCTCTATTTTCTCCGTTCCTTTCCAGACGAGATGTCGGTGAAACAGATGCGGGATTTGGACCAAGCTTTCCGGTTTACTGAGACGGGCAATTCTGAGATTCTCGCAGCCTGGCTGCAGAAGGTTATTGTCAGCAACTACGAAAAGGGGTATCCGGCGGTCCATGATTTTCTCGTTCGCCAGGGTCGGCGAAAATTCCTGGTACCGTTGTATGAACGACTTTCGAAGACGTCGGAGGGACTCTCATTGGCACGGGAAATCTATGGAGAGGCTCGCCCGAGATACCATCCCCTTTCGCAAGCCACTATTGACGAGATACTGAACTGGACTAACGGACCGGCTGATTCGACCGAGAATTGATGAATCTCCCACCGCTGGTTGAGACCCTCGACGTTTTTGCAGATACGACACCCTTTTTTCTGGGTGCTCGATGGCAATCCCGACATCTCAGCCTGCATCCAATGGAAGAACACGGGCATTTCGACAACCGAGTTACTCTGGACTGCGGACGTCGGGGACGAGGATCGAGGAAGAAAAACACACGGATATGGCAGTAATCCAGGAGCCAATGGCTGTCTTTGCACTATGCGCACTGGTGTGTGGGCTGGTTTTCTGGGCCGGCAGAGTCGCCATCTTCCAAAAATTGTTTCGCGTGATTCCCTCAATCGTGTTTGTCTATTATGTTCCCGCCATTCTTTCCACGCTGGGTGTCATACCGACCGATTCTGCCGCCTACGACTGGATGCGTGACTATCTTCTACCCTTCAGTCTCTTCATCTTGATGTTTACCGCCGACGTACCCGCGATTCTGCAAATCGGCCCAAGAGCAATCGCTATGATGCTGGCAGGAACTGCCGGCGTGGTTGTGGGGGGACCCGTCGCACTGCTGCTCTTTAGCGATTATTTGCCCCCGGACGCCTGGAAGGGACTGGCAGCTCTTTCCGGCAGTTGGATTGGCGGTGGTGGCAATTTCGCGGCCCTAAAGGAAGCGGTTGGTGCTCCGGATACCATCATCGGACCGATTATTGTCGTCGATACCGCGATTGGCTATACCTGGATGGGGATCCTACTGATCGGAGTCAATTTCGTGAACCGCTTCGATCGTTGGAATGGAGCGAGTGCAGAGTGGTTCGAGGATTTAAATCGGCGGTTACGAGAATGGAAAGAGCAAGGGCGCCGGACAATACGACTCGAGGATATCACTGCCCTCCTGGCAGTCGGTTTCCTGGGAGCTGTCCTGTTCAAGGTTTCCGGTAATCTCTTCTATTCGTTGACCAGCGACTACATGAGTTTACATTTTCCGGGTCTAGCGTCGATCTTTTCTCCCTTTACCTGGATGGTCATCCTGCTCACGACCGCCGGAATCGGCCTGTCCTTTACTCGGCTACGGGAGATGGAGCGAGCAGGTGCCTCTGAGTTCGGCTATGCGGCGCTGTACCTTTTTCTGACCTCCATCGGGGCAGGAGCCGATCTTGCAGGGTTGGCGGCGGCTCCGGTTCTCCTTCTAGTGGGAGCGACCTGGATCTGTGTGCACATCATCTTCCTGTTTGCGGCTGCAAGGCTTCTCCGCAGTCCGCTCTTTCTGGTCGCAGTCGGTAGTCAAGCCAATATCGGTGGAGCCGCATCAGCTCCGATCGTCGCCGCTGCCTACTATGAAGCAATGGCTCCAGTGGGCCTGATGATGAGTATCCTGGGCTATCTGGTCGGAAACTACGCCGGTCTTTTGTGTGCATACCTGCTCCAGTTGGTGGCTTGATTTTGGCCATGGATATCGCACCGATTGCCATCCATTCGTCGAGTCGGCGCGGCTTTGGATCAAGAATGACTGAACTGCTTGCGGGAGAAATCAGGAGGCCTCCACTTTTCGAAGGACCTCGGCATCTGGGATCCATCGATATTCTTTTAAGTCCAGTGTTCCATTCTTCTTGAACTGAATGCCTTCCCCCTCAAGAAGGGATCGTTGAAGGCCGGTTGGTATATGGGGAATGCGGTCCGTGGAGCATCCTCCACGAGAGTTAACAACCCTTTGCCAGGGAACGCCTGGCGGACACTGGTTCATCGCCCAGCCGACTGCCCGAGCAGTAAGAGGTTCGAGGTACATGGCGATCTGTCCGTAGGTCATTACTCGACCTGGAGGAATTCGTCGGACCAGCCGGTAAACTCTTTCCCATGCCGACTCACGCGTGTCTGTCATAACGATATTCTATCCCGGCACATTTTGACTTTTTCTCAAAATCCAGCCAAAAAGAAGATCATGAAATCGGGTAGCTTCGGTGTTATAGGGTCGCGGCGCGTGCCAAATCTAGTTCTCCGACAAGCCCAGCGATCAGACATAGGGGTCATTCTAGAATTGATTCACGAACTGGCCGAATACGAAAGGCTGCAGGACAAAGTCGTGGCAGCAGATTCTTGCCTGGAGGAAGCGATATTCGGAGCGGAACGCTTCGTCGAGGTTATTCTGGCAGAACTGGAGGGTGTGGTTGCCGGCTTCGCATTGTTTTTCCCTAACTTTTCGACCTTTCTAGGGCGCCCGGGAATCCATCTTGAGGACCTCTTCGTGAGAGAACCGTTCAGGGGGCAGGGAATTGGACGGTCCCTCCTGACTGCCGTAGCCCACCTCGCCGTGGAGAGATCCTGCGGACGTCTGGAATGGGCAGTTCTCGACTGGAATGAAACTGCTATGGGATTTTACCGGCGATTCAATGCTCAGCCGCTCAATGAATGGATCACCTGCCGACTGGAAGGTTCACATCTCGAGGAACTCGCCCGCCAGGAATTCTAATCGGAGAGATGGTGTGGAAAGCTGCGGTATCTTGTTGAAATCTCGGTCGATTCTGGAAGTGATTCTCCGGAAACTTTATCTGACCCTACCGCCCTACATGACGCTGAGGGCGCCAAGACCGGATCTTCGTTACTGGAGAACTTGGAGCGGTGGTTCGAGTGATGGGCGGAGCTATCGATGGCTATCCTCTTGTTTGTGTGAGCCACTGTTGCGAGCGCAGATCCAAGGTGTGGCGTCTTGGATTGAGAAGCGGGATCCCCTTTTAGAGTGACGGGTGGCTTGATATTTTGATTCCAAGATTAAGAGCCACGATGGTACAGCTGATGTCCATGAAAATTCGGGCGAAGAAGGCCTTTTCCTCGAGGTTCTTGGCTTCCGCCATATGCTGGGCGACGGCAGCTTGATGTCGATACAGCTCGTCGACTGGCAATCCGTACCAGAAGTCGGGCGGGTGCTTGCGCTTCATTGCTAATCTCCCTGAAACAGAGATGGTTCGAAATAAGTTACTTCGCTTGGCCGCAGGTAGACTCTTAACTGACTGTCCGTGATGCCTTGACAGAGGAGGAAACGAATTTTTCGATTCTCCTCCTGCACTTCGATCACTCGGAAGACGTCTCCGGCATGGAAGCGTCTGCCAGTAACGCGGGCGGTCACAAAAGGCGAGTTCTTAATCG
>DATGOF010000564.1:0-8687 GCA_035306285.1 Acidobacteriota bacterium
CCGCCACCATACCGGCGGCTGCGGGCGCGGTGCTTGGTACCTGGGGAGCCCTGATCATCGGAGACACGGCTTTTAAAAGGATTTTGGCCGTTTTGATGATCGTGATGAGCCTCTGGACACTGTGGGATCCGTTTGCGGGACGAGAAATCAGAGCCGAACACCCGGCGAAGACTGCAGCGATTTCGGTCGGTTTCTTTCTAGTGGGAATTTATGGTGGATTTGTCCAGGCGGGAGTAGGTTTTCTGATCCTTGCGGCTACAACACTAACCGGCCTTGACCTCGTCCGGGGCAATGCAATTAAAGTCCTCAGCGTCCTGGCTTTCACGATTGTGTCGCTGGTTATGTTCTGGTGGGAGGGAAAGATTGACTGGGTGGCAGGGCTCATCCTTGCCGTTAGTAACGGTCTGGGATCCTTACTTGGAGTCCGTTTAACTGTTTTTAAGGGTCATACCTGGGTGAAGCGTTTCGTCACCGCTATGATTGTCATTTTCGCCCTTCAGCTCTTACTGAGGGGATAATGTCAACGTCATGGATCCATGTGAAATCTCACTCCGAGCTGAAGTTCGCGACCCGGCAGAAAAGCATTAGGTACGCCGAATGATGGCCCCGCTACCGCTTGAACGTTGCGCACGTTCGCCCGATTGGTTAGATTGAATGCCTCCAGATAAAAGGAAAGAAACTGACGATCCCCTAGCGCGATACTCTTCTCCAGTCGGAAGTCCAGATCGAAGTAGGGTGAAGTTCGGAAACTGTTCCTGGGGACGCCCGGGTCTCTCTGGTCGACCAAGCCGTCACCATCTTGATCCGTGATTCCACGAGGATTGAATGCACTGCCGCTGCGCCAGAACGCGATCTTGCTTAGTGTGACGCCGAAAGGCAGTTGAACCAGACTGTGAGCCACGAAAACGTGAGGTGCAGATAAGTTGGATGGCCCCCAGTCCAGCTCAGGATTGTTATTATCAGTAAACGTTGACCCGACTTCTCCGGTAAGCAGGTTATCCTTCACCCTGGAACCGGTATACGTGACCGCAAGACTCCACTGCCCCGCCAATCTTTTCTTAACCGATGCGATCAGTCCGTCGTAATGAACCCTACCCTCATAGGTCACCTGATTAATTCTGGGTCCTCCGTCTGTCGTTTGACCGAAGCGCGGGTCGCCTGGATCAACATCGTAGAGATTGACGATACGGCGCGTGAGGAGGTCTCGACTACGCCGATGAACGTAGTCAAGCGAAAGCAGAAAATTGCCGGCAAACTCGTGCTGCAGCCCGATATTAAAAGCCGTTGTCCAGGGGGTGCGTGCATCTGAGTATCTAGAAATCTCGCGGGTCAGTCCTAGCGGGCCCCGGGGGAAAAAGGATAGTACGCGATTTCCTACCAGAGAACCACCAGGAATATCAAAGAACTCCCAATCCGTCCCGGGAAAGGTCGACTCGATCCGTTCGAGGGCTTCCCTCGGAGACAACCCGCTTAAGTCCTTGATATTATCGGCGCTTACGACCGGTGGAAGGGTTGGATCCTCAACTGCAATGCCGAGGATCTTGTACAGCGCGAGCGGATCGTTTCTGAGTGCATTGGCGAAATCGGAATAGCGAGGATTTTCCGGAGGCGTTCTGCCCCCTTCGGCCGTGGGAAAGCCGGATGTAATCACCAGATCGATCAGGGAATCGGTATAGGTATAGCCCAGGCGTGGTAAGGCCACGTCGAATAACGATCGGGTGAAGACTCCTCCCAGCTCAGGAACAGTGGCAGCGGCTGAGAGAAGATTTCTATCGTGAAAGATCCCCATGCTTCCACGCAACACAGTTTTGTGATTGCCTGCCGGATCCCATGCAAATCCCATTCTCGGCGCCAGATTGTCGGCATCGCTTCCAAACAGAGAAGCATAGTCATAACGAAGGCCCAGATTCAGCGTGAAGTGATCTCTAAGCCGCCAGGAGTCCTGCAAGAAGAAGGCCCAGTCGTGATTGGACACATCTAGCTCGAGACTACCGTCCGGGTTTCCCGAGAGAGAGAAAAAACGCGCCGCCGGCTGCTGAAAACCGAACCTCCGGAAGTGTTCTCGCATCACATCAGCTTGATTTGGATCGAGAAAAGCAGCCGAGTACTCCAGATCGTTCGTCACCTGGTCGAAGCCTCCGACTGTGGACCGCGTCCAGTCCCATCCAAACTTGATATGGTGCTGCCCGCTGGCCCCTGCCATCAAGCCGACAGTCTGAGAGACCTGAATACGATCTGTCAGCCGGTCTCTCCTGCCTCCAAATGGGGCTCCCGTTTGGAGAAATCCATCATTTAGAAGCAACAGGACTGGCTCCGGCCTACCGATTCGATCGCGATTTAGGTGGTGATCAAGATCGGCGAAATGGAAAGTAGTCTCCAGAATAGAAGACGGGTTCCACACCCATACATCGCGTACGGTCCATCCGCTCGAAGAGGTTTCTTCGAGCCTGGCTGCGCTGGGAAGGGCAAGCGTCCCTGCCACTGGAGAGCTCACCTCGCCGGCGACCGCGAGATCGTTCCAGTTCACCATGCCAAAGAGGCGGTGCTCATTTCCCAGTTCGGCATCCAGCCTGAACATTCCTGTAAGACCATCAGTTTGCGGTCCCCGGTTCAGGTCCTCTTCACCCTCGGGAGTAGCAATTCCTTCCTGAACGAAATGAGGGATCCGGGATTGATCAATGTTCAATCCCCGCTTTTCGTCCAGGACTTCCACTGCACCGAAAAAGAAAGCTCTACCCTTTCCGAGGGGCCCACCAATGCTTCCACCCCATTGCTGTCGCGATAACTCGGGCGTCGGCTGGCTTTTCACATTCGAACTGTCCAGGCCATCATCTCGTGCGAACAGGAATCCGCTTCCGGAGAAGCGGTTCGATCCGGAGCGAGTAATGATGTTAACCACTCCTCCCTGCGCACGACCGAATTCCGCCTGGTAACCGGTCGTAATGACTTCGAACTCCTGAATCGATTCCTGCGTGTAGTGCTGCAATGGCCCGCCCATAACAGGATGATTATTGTCAGCCCCATCGACTACAAAGCTTGTGGCGGCTGCTCGCTCTCCAAACAGGGAGATCCGGGAAGCGTTCTCTTCCTCGGTCCTGGGCTTGGCACCTGGAACCAGTGCCACCAGGTCGACAAAATTGCGACCATTTAAAGGAAGAGACTTGATGAACTGGCCGTCGACGCGCGAGGAAAGATCGGAGCGCCGCGCTTGAAGCAGCGAGGGTGCGGCTTGTACCTGAATGGTTTCCGCGATATCGCGGACTCTCAGCTGTATGTCAAGGCGGAGCTCCTGGTTGATTGCGAGCCTAAGATTTCTGTACTCCTGATCGGCAAAGCCACTGAGACGGGCGATGACGGTGTAGGAACCGGGAGGTAGCGGCGCTATCCAGTAGGACCCCTGGCCATCGCTGATTACGGATCTATCTGAAATGATGCCCTCTTCGCTGCTCGCGGTTATGCTGACACCGGGGAGAACCGCTCCAGTCTCGTCACGAACGGTGCCCGTAATGGCACCGGTAACCTGAGCGCTGAATGAAGATTGCTGGGCAATGAACAAGCACAAACAAACTAACAGCGGAACCAGAGTCACACTCGACCAGCTCGTAGACCAGCGAGCTTTTCCACTCCAATGCGCGGCGGTCGGACCCGTATCCTGCTGCTTCCCATGACACGTCCTGTTCATGCTTTATAATAGCCCTCTCATGGATCACGATTCGTTGAAGAGCATTATTCGTGAAATCCGCAAGTCGACGGCCGACTTGGCGGGCGAACTCGAGAATCTACAAGAGATCGCTCAGTACCTCAATCCTTCCTCCGGAGACCTTCCGGAGTTGAACGGGATCGACGTGTACGGCCAGACCATCCCCCTCAATGGGATGATAGGGGGAGATCATATCATCTACATCGATTTCAAGAAGAGATACGACCTGGAGGCGCGTATTCAACGTGCCAGAGAACAAAACCGACCGGAGATCGTCGAGAATCTCGAACGTTGCCGTCAAAAAGCCGGAATCGTACTGGCCGACGTTTCCGGTCACTGGATCACTGATGCGCTGGTGGCCGGTATGCTCCACCAGGCGCTGCTGCTCGGGGCCATCTACGAATTAGACTTCTTTGGCGATATTACGACGCGTCTTTTCGAAAATCTCAATACACGGTTTTATCAATCTTCCAGTGTTCGTAAGTTCTTGACCATGGTCTACGGGGAAATCATGGAGGATGGCACATTCCGTTTCATCTGTGCGGGACATCCTCACCCGATTGTCTTTTCACGCAGTTTCGACAAGATCGTGAACATCAGTCCCGAAACCTTGACTACGTTCCCGCCTATTGGAACGATGCCCTCAGATGAGAATATTGACCGGCGCACTACTCGAAGTCCACTTGGCTTCAAAGAGCGCTACGAAGTGAACCAGCTCAATTTGATGGGCAGTGGAGATATCCTTTTGCTCTATTCTGATGGCCTCTCCGAACACAGCCAGAGAGGCGAAGCATACTTTCCCCGCCACCTTGAAAATTGCCTCCGACGGGTGAAGGATCTATCGGCTAAAGAAATCTTCCAGGCGATCGAGAGCGACCTCGTCGCTTTTAGCCGCCCTTCCGATGACCTGAGCCTCGTTGTAATCAAACGGACGGTTTAACTGTCTGACATCCAACGTATTCCTCTATCTGCTTGCCAGCACCGCACAAAAAGGCCAGACCGACTCGGTAAAGTGACACTTAACACTAAGCGTTTCGTTGCCTTGTCTGCTTTCAGCTTTTAAAATAGCGCTCGTTTTTGTCACGCTTTGCAGTAACCCGCAGTATGAGGAGATCATGCTACGAGATAAATACCGTTTAGTCTCTCTGTTGACCGCAATCATCCTTCTTGTCTCCTGTGCTTCCAATCGAACGACCACCACCAAACTGATCGCGACAGTGAAAGAGCCAGAGACACGTTCAGGCGTTATACGTGTTCCGCCTCCCAGGTTGGAATCTCTGGATGCCTCAGACCGGCTCGAACTGCTTTTAACTCAGGCAGAGATCCAGTTCGACCGCGGTGAAGAACTGTTCAAGAGTGGTGAGCGTGAAGATGGAAGAAAAGTACTTAAGGAGGCATTACAGATTCTTTCAAGCGTGTCGGGGACGATGGCACACAGTACCCGTCTGAGTCAGAAGAAACGGGAGCTGGAACAGCGTATGAAAAACCTGGAGATCCAGGCCCTTGCGGAAGACGCGGAATTTCCAGTCTTTAACGGGGATAGTACGCGGTCACCCCTTGATGAGATCGCCGATCTCAATCTCTATATGGTGGAAGTGGACCCGGGCCTTGAGCTGGTCGCAAGCCACGAGCTTCATCGTCTTCGTTTCGACATTCCTATTGTGCTGAATCATCGAGTTCTAACTTTCCTGGATTACTATCGCAACCGCGGGCGGCGCGTCATTGAGAGAGGGCTTTTTCGATCAGGGGCCTACCTGCCTCTTTTTCGCGAAATTTTCGCCGAGGAAGGGACTCCCCTCGATCTCGTCTACATGGCGCAAGTAGAGAGCCTATTTAATCCTCGAGCGCTCTCAAGGGCCCGCGCTCTCGGTTTGTGGCAATTCATGAGCGAAACAGCCCGCCTTTACGGCCTGCGAGTTGACTGGTGGGTTGATGAACGGATGGATATCGTCAAGTCGACCCGCGCCGCTGCCCGACACTTAAACGACCTCTATGACGAGTTTGGAGACTGGTATCTGGCTCTTGCCGCCTACAATGCCGGCGCCGGCCGCGTCTCCAGGATACTGAAGCGACATGGACCGCTTGACTACTGGACGATGTGTGAACGGGGTTTGCTCCCACGAGAAACACAAAACTTCGTTCCCTCAATTCTGGCTGCCATTCTCATTTATCGGAGCCCGTCCAGTTACGGCTTCGAAATTGAACCGGCTGCCCCGCTCCAGTTTGAAAAAGTACAAGTGGACTTCCAGATAGATATAAACGTAATTGCCGAATCGGCCGGGATTCCAATTGAAACTCTTTTCGAATTGAATCCTCAGTTGCGCCGTGCGATAACGCCGGGTGATCCAAATGGGTACGAATTTAGAGTGCCTCTGGGAAGTGCGCATCAAGTCCTGGCGGCAATGGCTGAAATCCCTCCAGAGAAGCGTTTGCGTTTCCATCATCATCGGGTACAACGAGGAGATACTCTGTCGCGAATAGCCAGCCGTTACGGTACGACGATCCAAGCGGTTGCTGAAGTGAACCAGATCAAGAACATTCACCGCTTGAGTCTCGGACAGGAATTGATAATCCCCGTTTCAGATTGGAAAGCCACAGTTGCCCTTACTCGAACTTCAGGAGGAAGCTATACCGTCAAGAAGGGTGACTCGCTGTACGCGATCGCTCGCCTCCATGGAGTAGACCTGGATGATCTCGTTCGCTGGAATGATCTCAGTCCGAGCGCCGTTATCCACCCGGGGCAGGAAATCAAATTATCGGCCGATGCCGAGTAGAATCCTGCAGCCACACCTTCACTATCGGTCTTCAGAACCAGGGTAGTAAAAGCACTTACTCCAGCTGCAGTGCCTCTTCTCGACGAGAAAGGTAAACCTGGCGAGCTTCCTCGAATTGACTGAAGACATGTTGCTTCTCCTGCGAAGACCTCCAGAAGGGATCGTTATCGGCCATCGCTTTGAGAACGTCGATCCACTTGAGGAAATACTCTGCTGATTCGACCGAACGAATGGGCTGGTCACCGACCATCACGTAAAAGGGGTTGGTCGTGGCTTGAGGAAAACCATCGTCAATAGGATGGGCCGCAGTCGACCCATAGGCCTGGAGCGTAATCCAGCTACTCCTTTGTACCGGTAAAGTTTTGGAAAAAACGTACTGGAACCCGCGATCGGCTGTATTCGTTACGTCCAGTGGCATTCGCTCGCCATTCACAACCAGTTCGACACGGTCGAGCGGGACGATGGCGTCAACTCTCCCCTCAACGGTGACTTCACCTCCTTGCTCAGGCAGTTGTATCTCTTCGCCAGGCATTCGCCCGTTTACCATCACCTGCAATAGCGGTCCGTTTGTCACAAATCCTCTGCCTCGACGGAGCGCTTCTATCCAATTAGACCAGTTCAATTCGCCGCCGAGGTGGAGATAAACGCGATCCTGCCCCACGATAGCGGTGTAGTGCAGGTCACTGATCGAGTCTTCACCGCCAACAACAGGAATTCGAAAACCGTTGTTTAAGACATGGTGCCAAACCTGATAGCCGGCCCAGTTTGCCCTGGACATTAATTCAAGGTAGTCAACGGTTCCCAGGGCCACATCTACCGGGAATCCTTTAGCGACGCCAAGTCCCGATTCCAGGGGGTCCCTGTTCCCACCATAAGGATGTACGTAAGCTCCTAAGGCTCCCTGTTTTCTGGCTACACGGAAAACATCTGTATTGCTCGGATAAAGGCTGGCAATGGCCGTTCCCTCGTACCCGGTTGTAAAGGGAGAGATCAAATGCTCGGTAAGGTTGATGAGGGAAATGTGACCGTAAAATGGCGGTCGATATTCCTCATTAAAGTAAAGCAGTCGGTTTTCTGATGAAAGCGGGTGCGGTTTCCCGGTAAAGTACTGATAGTCGAGAATACGGTTGTCTTTGTTGGCTACCAGTTCTCCGATCATTTCCAGATCTTCGGCCTCGGCCATGAAGACCAGGTTTTCAGGAGTATTGCGCAGGTTTCCACCGTAGTTCATATGAACGTGGTTGCTTCCGCTGTACCAGCCTTTGGCTTTCAGATCGGTCATCCGCTCCAGCGTGATGGTGGCCTCCTGGACCTCGCCTGGACGGACATCCACTGTCAGCGACGCCGGCCAATATTCGAATCCGCGCGTCACCTCCAGCTTCAATTCGCCGGGTGGTACTTCCAGTGTGAATCGTCCACCCGTGTGGAAGAAATGCCTCCCCAGTCGGCTAACTCGGTGAAAAGCGCCGTCCGGCACATATGCCTTGCCGTCGGATGCGCGAGTGTAGACGCGAGCGGACACTTCTGAAGCTCCCCCATTGACGATCCTTACCTTGACGTGTCCCATTGGAGTTAGCCATCTTCGAGACTGGATCGTCAGCTGGCGATCTTTTCCACCGAACGTTTGCAGGATATGAATCTCAGGCAACTCTCTCTGATTCGAGATATAGGCAATTTGATGGCCGTCTGGCGACCAGCGAGGATGGAAATGATCCCACTCACCGAACGTCAGCTTGTAGGGTTCTCCGCCATCGACGGGCAAGACGAAGAGCTGGCTGAATTGTCCACCCAGATGCGAACTGTAAATGAAACGGGTGCCGTCTGGGGACCAGTCCGGACGTGTGCGATAGAGTGTTTCCTCCCGATGAACTTGTTTCGCTTGATCTATTCCGTTCTCAACGGCAGGCATTCTCCATATCGCACCCGAGCCGAGAGGAATCCCTCGATTGCTGACAAACAGCAACTCCTTGCCATCTGGAGACCATGCAGGCTGAATATGGAGATCATAGTCGCCGAAGTAAAGGCGAGACTTGCCGTAACGATTATCGCGGGTGAGCTGGATAGGGGGACCTGGGCTTCCATCGTCGGAAATCTCGACAATGAAAATATTGTAGTACCCGTTTGGCTGTGTCGAGACGTAGGCAAGCCTTGAAGAATCCGGCGCCCATGCGGGATCGAGATTGAGATCGTCGCCGGTCGTAATGGGAACTGTC
>DATGOF010000565.1:0-3075 GCA_035306285.1 Acidobacteriota bacterium
CTTTTCGGTCGGAATCAACATTCCCATCTGGAGAGACAAGTATCGCGCCGGTGTTGTGGAAGCAACCGAGAGGGTGATTGCCGAGCGGAAGCAATTCGAAGAGGTGCGTAACCAGATTCTCCTCGAGGTGCGCGATCAGGTCATACGCCTGGAGTCCCTCCGAGAACAGATCGAGCTTTATGACAAAGTGCTCATACCTCAGGCCGAGGAGATGCTGCGTTCTACGGAAGCAGCTTATGAGACGGGTCAGCTTCGTGCTCTCGACCTTCTCGACAGCGAGCGCCTTTTGCTGTCTTCACGATTGATGCGGGAAAGATACCGCGCTGACTACCTGAAGACCCTGGCGAAGCTGGAGAGAGCCGTGGGAACACGCTTTCCCAGGTAGGAGGAAGGTAATGAGAAGAAGTTTGTTGGTCAGTCTGCTGTCCTTTCTGGCAGGCATTCTGGGAATGGGGATCGTCCTGCTCAACCCGATGGGGTGGTCCTGGGCTGATTCGATCCACCACTTCTTAGCTGACAGCTTTACCGGACAACCAATTGAACAGAAAGAAGGCCAGCTCTGGACGTGCGGAATGCATCCACAGGTTATTCAGGACGAACCGGGAACATGTCCAATTTGCGGGATGAATTTGATTCCGGTGCGAGACACTACGGCTTCCACACCTCACGTGGCTGCTCCCGCCGACGAGGAGCGAGAGATCCTTTACTACCGGGATCCGATGGATCCTACTTACACGTCTGATCAGCCAGGCGAGAGTCCGACGGGGAGGGATCTAGTACCGGTGTATGCAGATGGATTGGGAAGTCCTCAAGCCGGCAACCTCGTCCGTATCGATCCATCCTTCGTGCAGACCATAGGAGTCCAGACTACCACGGTTGAGAGGACCGACATTCCTTTTACCGTTCGCTCTGTCGGAAACGTGAGCTACAGCGATGACCAACTGTACTGGGTCACCACCAAATATGAAGGCTGGATCGAAAAAGTGTATGTCAATTACACCGGCGCAACGGTCCAGCGGGGAGAGAGGTTGTTCGAGATTTACAGCCCTCAACTGGTTACCACGCAGAAGGAGTATTTGGATGCCCTTAATTATGTTGGGCGCTTGAGATCGACCGACTATCCGGAAATAGAGAAAAGGGCCGTGTCTCTCCTCAAAGCCACCCGCGAGAGACTCCGTTACTGGGACATAAGCGAAGAGCAAATCCAGGAATTGGAAAGAACACGCCGGCCGCAGCGAACCCTTCCTGTCGTTTCTCCCGTCAGCGGCCAGGTCATCGAAAAGATGAATCAGTCACTCGAGGGGATGTTCGTCAGGCCCGGAATGAATTTGTATCGGATAGTTGACCTGTCGACCGTTCTGATTGAAGCGGACGTGTTCGAGAACCAGATTCCCTGGTTAAAGGAAGGACAGACAGCGCTTATCGAATTTCCTTATTCGCCGGGTCGGCAATTTCGCGGGACGATTCGCCATGTCTATCCCTACCTGGATGCCCGATCTCGCACCATGAAGGTATCGATTTTGCTATCCAATCCGGGATTCGACCTCCGCAAGGATATGTATGCTGACGTGACCTTTGACGTTCCTTCGGCCCGTAATGTACTGGCCGTCCCGGAAGAGGCTGTTCTGTTCTCGGGAGAACGTAACCTGGTGGTGACAATGCCCCATGAGGGCGAATTCCTGATTAAGGAAGTGACACTGGGAATGAACGGGAAAGGACTATACGAAGTAAGGGAAGGACTCAGGGAAGGAGAAAGAGTCGTCACATCATCCCAATTCTTGATCGACTCGGAAAGCCGGCTCAAAGAAGCCATCCAGAAGATGGCCTCTTCAAGGTCCGGCGGGCAAGAGCCGGCGCCCGCCGAACCCGCTCCGGTCCATCAGCACTGAAAGCGCCTTCCAAGAGGTATTCAGACCCGCGAAGCAATCTTAGATGCTCGAACGAATAATTGACTGGTCCATCCGGAACAAGTTTGTCGTCATCCTGGGGACAATTGCCATTGTCTTCTGGGGCATTTATGCCGTGCAGAATACCCCGGTCGACGCTATCCCGGATCTTTCGGATGTCCAGGTCATCATCTATACGGAATACCCAGGCCAGGCTCCCCAGGTGGTTGAAGACCAGGTGACCTACCCCATCACAACTCAAATGCTGGCCGTCCCATTCGCCCAGGTTGTGCGCGGTTATTCATTCTTTGGAAGTTCGTTCGTTTACGTCATCTTCGAAGACGGTACCGACATGTACTGGGCGCGCAGTCGGGTTCTGGAGTACCTCAACTATGTCTCTGGAAGGCTCCCCGCCGGCGTTACGCCCTCCCTTGGCCCTGACGCTACGGGTGTGGGCTGGGCTTACATGTATGCCCTGACGTCGAAGACCCGTAATCTGGCGGAACTGCGAAGTCTGCAGGACTGGTTCATCAAGTATGAACTCACTTCGGTGGAAGGGGTCTCGGAAGTGGCCAGCATCGGCGGTTTCGTCAAGCAGTACCAGATCACTGTCGAACCCGGCAAATTGCGAGCTTACAACATTCCGCTGTCCCGGATCCGTGAGGCTGTCCAGAGGAGCAACAGTGACGTCGGAGGGCGTGTGCTGGAGATGGCCGAGACCGAGTTCATGATTCGCGGACTCGGCTATATCGAGGATGTCGAGGATATCAAGGATATCGCTCTGGGGGTAAACGACCAGGGCATCCCGATACTAATCAGGGATATAGCCATTGTCCAGGAAGGACCCGAGATGAGACGGGGTCTGGCTGAGCTAAACGGTCAAGGCGAAACCGTCGGGGGCATTGTGGTCGCTCGCCATGGAGCAGACACCTATCAGGTCATCCAGAATGTCAAGGACAAGCTCGAGGAGCTGAAACATGGTCTTCCTGCCGATGTCGAAATTATTACTGTCTATGACAGGAGCACTTTGATTGAACAGTCGATCCGGACATTAAAGGAGAAGCTACTGGAGGAAGGCCTGGTAGTCGCACTGATCTGCATTCTATTTCTTCTACATTTTCGATCATCTCTGGTAGCCGTCATTACTCTCCCGATTGCTGTGTTGATGGCTTTTGTCATCATGCACTAC
>DATGOF010000566.1:0-7495 GCA_035306285.1 Acidobacteriota bacterium
CTTTGCACAATCCACTGCAGACGAGATGGAATGGAGCTCCTCGGTGGTCTCTCGTAGCCCCCGACGAGATAGAGTCGGCCGAAGTGATTTACGGTCCTTTCTCAGCTGAGTACGGCGGAAATGCTATGGGAGGAGTGGTCAAACTGAATACTCGGCTTCCTCAACAGAGGGAAATCCGTGTTGATGGAAGTTTCTTTTCTCAGCCTTTTGACTTCCACGGCGCAGAAGGCACCTTTAGAGGTTGGCGGTTCTTTGGTTCTTATGGAGAAAGGATCGGCAAGTTCAGCTTCCAGGTTTTTCACAATCACCTCGACAACTCGAGTCAGCCGCAGAACTTTAGCCGCTATGAAGGTAGCCTGGGCCAGGCTGGAGATGATCCTCAGGTATCCGGAGCCTTTCGAACGGTAACGGAGCGGGGAGCACCGGCCATTCTTTACGGAGACACAGGGCCTGAAAGGGTGCGAACGGATCTGGTTAAATTCAAGGCCGGCTACGAGTTTTCTCCTCGTCTCTTCACTCAGGTTACCGTGGCCTACGAAGATCGTTCGGGAGAACGAACCGAGCCCGGTAATTATTTGCGAGATGATCAAGGGAAGCCGATCTGGGGCGACGGGAACGACAGTACTCACGACGCTGTCTTCAATGGCGAATCTTTCAATATCCGTAACGCCCTGTTTGGTATGGGTCAATTCAGCCGGAAATCTCTCATCCTGGGCTGGGAACTACACCGCAGTTTGGCGAACAACTGGAATTTCCAGTCCACTGTGAGCCGCTTCAGCATTCTTAAGGACGAAGACACCCAGTCAAACTTCAACCCGCGAGATCCTCTCGATGACGGTTCGGGAATTATCACCGCTTTCAACGATTCAGGATGGACCACTCTCGACCTAAGGCTCGAGAATCCCTCACTTTTCGATAACCTAAATCTGAGTTTTCTGACCGGCTATCACTTTTCGACCCAGCAAATTCGAGTTGACCAGTTCTCCTCCGCAAATTTCCGAGCTGGAACCCGAGATGGGTTCCAGAATGCGAGCGGAGGAGAAACCAGTATTCATGCTCTGTTTGCTCAGCTTAGCTGGCGAATGCATCCGGATTGGGAGCTGACCCTGGGCGGTCGACACGAGTTCTGGAAATCGCGAGAAGGCTTCTTTGAGACCAGCCAGCTCTCTCTCAAACAGCCGGAAAGGGATATCTCGAAGTTCTCACCCAAGTTCTCGCTGGGATGGGAGCCTGCAGACCGGCTTCGTCTTCAGTATTCGCTTGCCCTCGCGCACCGGTTTCCAGTTCCAGAGGAACTATTCGACTTTGAGTTCCGGACGTTTGGTACGGTGTTGGGCGACGCCACTTTGGACCCCGAGATCGGAACCCATCACAACCTGACCTTTCAATGTGGGATGGCCGATGGGCACCTGGAATTGAACGTGTTTCGGGATGACGTGGCCAACACCATCTTCACTCAGTCGCAAATTCTGGAGGGATCTCCGATCTTCTCTTTTCTTCCCATCGACGAGGTTGCGACAACGGGGCTAGAACTGGTACTGGTCCAACCACGCATCCTGGGATCGAGGCTGGATCTACGGGTCAACACGACTTATCTGGACTCCACCATCCAGAAACACTCACTGGATCGATCGGTAGAAGGCAATGACTTCCCGCGCATGCCAAGCTTCCGGCTGGGTCTACTAGGCATTTATCATCTGAACAGTCACTGGGAAATCTCGCTAGGAATGCGCTACTCAAGTGATCAGTTCGATCGTCTCGACAACGAAGACACTGTCGGCAACGTCTTCGGCGCCATTGACGGCTATCACTTTGTGGATAGCAAGCTGTCGTACCGCCTGGAATCGGGAGGGCGTCTTTCTTTCGGAATTAATAACCTGACGAACGAGAAGGCATTTGTTTTCCATCCCTGGCCCCAGAGGACCTTTTTCGTCGAGCTGTCTGCCGACTTGTTAACGGTCTTCTCTCGATAGCCCGAGCTGCCCCAGCAATGCCCGTTTCGACCAGCTGCCGGAGTCGCCGAGAAATAGCGCCCTCGAAACAGACGCGCGTCTTCTTAAGGCGCGACGAGACGGCGCAGTCTCGGCGACTTCCGAGAGCCGGTTGCAAGCAACAGTCATAAAACAATACCTCGGGCCAATTTGTAAGACCAACGACCGAAGCATCGAAAAGCCAGTTTTTTACAATAACAAACAAACCATCTTCAGATAGGGATCCGACCTAAGGACATGAGGTGCTCGAAAGATTGCCAAGCCGGGAGGCGCAAAATTAACTTACGAGAGGACTTGCCCAGCTGCCTGAACGAAGACGATTACCCGCCTCGGTGCATTGGTACGCTATCCCATCCGTCGTCGTCACCGGCCTACAGAATCAAGGAGCGCCCCGCGACCGAGCTTGCAGCCGATCCAGGAGTTCTCTACTGTGAGCCGGACGGACCCCCATTTAGTGTGTAATCCAGATGAACCTGTTAGAAGATGAAGTGCCTCCACGGTACCATCTCGTCGGGCGCCGGTAAGGCAGTGAGTGGTTTCTTGAAACTCTTTTCACCGGCTACTTAGATTTTTTGAGTGACAAAAATTCCTTGCCTTTATCCAACCTGGATGCTTATCCTATGCGTGCCTCTAGAAGAAATGGCTTTGGGAGATACAGCTCTTCTTGTCCAGCTTATCTGTCGGCAAGATTCGAGATGTTTGAACCTCAAACATATTCTGGATCCGTACACGCCTAAGAGATCGCGGCTTATTAGGTGAGGCGGTTTCAGGAATTCTTGAGGACGGAACCATTCCTCGAGAGAAAGAGAAAGGTGTGCAATGACCCAGAAGACGTCGACCGATGAACAGGTAAAGACATTCAGAAGCGCAGCAACCAAGCATATCCTTCCGCATTTTGCGAACAATGCGTCGCTGGCCAGAGAAGCGCGAATATATACGAGAGGCGAAGGATGCTACATATACGACATAGAAGGTAGACGTTACCTTGATACCTTTGCATCCCTCCTAACCACGATCTGTGGCCACACCCATCCCGAGATCGTGCGTGCTATAGAGGAACAGTTACATAGATTGGAGTTCTTTCCCAATTACGAGGATTCCTTTACCCTTCCTCAAATTCAGCTCGCACAAAAGCTGGCCGAGATTACGCCGGGCGATCTGGCAGTTACTTTTTTCGTTAATAGCGGCTCGGAAGGCAATGAAACAGCTATTAAGATGGCTCGACAGTACCATCGTTCCTGCGGACAACCGCAGCGCTACAAAGTTATCGCTAGGAAGTATTCCTACCACGGAACAACCCTCGGCTGTGTCTCTGCCACCGGCCTATCGTGGTTTAGGCATCAATTCGAGCCATTGCTCCCGGGTTTCCTTTTCGCTCCAGCCGCCCGCGCCCACGACCGTGAATTGGCGTCCCTGAACGCGTTGAGGGAGCTGGTTGAATTCGAAGGACCCGATTCCATTGCGGCCATCATTATGGATCCCATTCCAGGATCCAACACGGGCTTCCCTCTCCCTCCCGAAGGATACTTGGAGGGTGTGCGGGCTCTGTGTGATGAGTACGGGATTCTCCTCATTTTCGATGAAGTGCAGACGGGGTTTGGTAAGACCGGCAAATGGTTTGCCTGTGAGCATTGGGGGGTGACTCCTGACATCCTAGTAGTCGGCAAGGGGTTAGCAGGGGGGTACGTACCCGTGGGTGCTGCCATTACTACACCAAGAATAGCTGGTCGGTTTCAAAAGGCCCCCGGTGACGAGTTCCGGTCAGGAAGCACGTTCGGGGGGCATACACTCGGCTGCGCCGCTGCACTGAAGTGCATTGAAATCATTGAAAGTGACAATTTGCTCGAGCGGGCAAGCTCTCTGGGGAAATACCTGAGAAAACAGTTGGACGAATTATATGAGTTTCCCATTGTTGGAGATGTTCGAGGAATTGGCTTGTTGTGGGCGATAGAGCTGATGGCTGACCGCGAGCAGAAGACCAAATTCGACCCCAGCCTGGGACTCGGAAAATGGATCAATGCTTTTTGTTACGACAACGGCTTGATCGTACGCAACGCCGGAGAAATTCTCGTGCTCGCTCCTGCCCTCACGATTACTAAAGAGGAAATCGACAGCGCTCTAGAAACACTAGGAGAAGCCATTGCGGCGGCGACCAAACACTTTGAACTGACAGTGCAGTGACGAGTTCTCGGCAAGAAGCGCACAGAGTGGAGCCTTCTGCGCAAGCATGGGTGCGAAACCCGGGGGCTGTGCCTCCAGGACAATACTCAATTACCTTTGAGGAGGATCAATAGATGACACGGTTATGTGTTTGCCTTCTGGGGAGTGTTCTCTTATTGCTTTCGAGTGCGGCGGCAGCGCCTCTCCAGATCATCGGCGGGATGGTCGATCCGGAGGTAGATCCGCCAAATCAACCATTTTCCTATTTTCAGCACCCGACCGACGTGCTCGGCACTCTTTTCGCGCCCGCTGCCAGCCAGGTAACTCCGGAAGGTTACCTCTACACCGGCTTCGGGGAGCTCATGTTCTTTGTTGGAAATCCTCCCCGCCCCGTCGAGCAACGAATTCGAACCCTATACCAGGACTATCTCCCTATAGTGCAGTATCAGGTCGAACACCTAGACTTGGAGTATTCCTTCACCATGTTCGCGGCGGACCTTAAGGGGGAGCTGGAGGGACTCCCGGTCAATTTCGTCAAAGTAGAGGTCCGGAATCCTCTGCCGGAGGAAAGAGCCGCGTTTTTTTCGACCGCATATCGTTTTTTGCCGCCCGTGAATAACCTCCGAGGGGTTGCAGATTACCGTTTCCGCCAGAAGTTTGAGGTGCTTCCGCAGAAGTACGTAGAGGGTCAAACCACCTTTAACCCGGATTGGAAATACGATTTCGGTCCGAATCACCTAGTTCGCGACGACCGGATTCTCTACTGGTTCCCCGTCGAACATCAGCCGGCTCAGCTTTCGCTTACCTTGAACGACACAGGACTACGGATGGTGCGATTCTTTACCGGAGAAATCTCGGGAAACCCAAACCCGAAGCTCACGCTGTATCCGCAAATTCCCATGGGAGTCGTAATGTATAGGCTTCCGTTAAAACCGGGCGAAAGCAAGAGCCTGGTATTCAAGATGCCGATCGTTCCCCTTCCCCAGGGATCGACGGCAGCAGAGCAAGTGAATCGGGCCAACTATGACGAGCATTTTCGCGCGACGGCAGAAAGCTGGGAAGCCCTCGTCAGTCGAAACTTTCCTCTCCGAATTCCAGAAGAGAAGGTTCAACAGGTCCTCCAGGCCAACACGGTTTTCAATCTTCTCGCGATCGACAAGATAGGAGACGACTACATTCCCCACGTGAATAAGTTCCAATACCACCGATACTGGGCCGGCGACACGGATTTCATGCTGAATGGGCTGACCTTAATGGGCCTGGGGGACATCGCACGGAAGGGCTTCCTCTACCGCCTGAAGATCCAACGTGCGGACGGGGCAATCTTGCTCCCATGGAGGGATGCACCCGATGCTGATCCCTTCTATTGGGAAAACTTCGGCTGGTCAGTCTATGGATGGACGACTCAGTACATGCTCACCCGAGACCGAGACTACCTGGAGACAATTTATCCGGCCGTTGTGAAAGCGGTGGAGTTCGCCAAATCGGTGACCCGAAGAGACCCGTTGGGACTGATCCCTCCACCCTCTACGGAAATATCCGACGATGCTTTCCTGAAGAAGTCTCGACAAACCAGCGGACAGATTTGGACGCTGATTGGACTGAAGAACGCGATCAAGTTGGCTCGGGCCATGGGAAAGAATGATGATGTCGCCGCGTTTCAAGCGGAGTACGACCGGTTCTGGAAAGCTTTCGAGAAGCATCTTTCAGCTCAAACCGAAAAAAGCGGAGGCTATATTCCACCGGCTATGGAAGAGACTCTGGAAGGTAACGACTGGGACAACATGCAT
This sequence comes from Acidobacteriota bacterium, assembly GCA_035306285.1. Lineage (GTDB taxonomy): Bacteria > Acidobacteriota > UBA6911 > RPQK01 > JAPXNP01 > DATGOF01. Next base: position 5,942 of record DATGOF010000566.1, read on the forward strand.
CTCTTGTGGCCTGAAATCCTGTTCGATCCGTTCGATCCGCGGGTCACAGCCACCATCCGCAAGACGAGGAGCGAGTATCAGGAGGGTATCCTGAGATTCATTCATCCCCGAGCACTGGCGATTGATCGATGGCCGGTTGAGCGGGAAGGCCGTCGTGAAGGTGGGTATATTTTCCAAACCCAGCCGGTGCTTCACTACTGGCAAACGCAGAACAATTCCCACAATGCACTGGTGCGTGGCGGCACTGAAGATCAAGAGAACGCCGTTCGGGATATCTACGCGCAGCTCTTGCATACAAGCTCCACCCATGCACCGGGGGAATTCGGCACCTATCCCTGGAGCACGCGAGATCACGAGGGAGCAAACACTCACGACATCCTGCCCGATGGAACCGCCTCCGGTAAGATCATCCCACTAATCCGAAACATGATCGTCCGCGAACAAGACGAGGATCTCTATCTACTTTCGGCTGTTTCCCCTCTCTGGCTCCAGTCTCCCCGACAAATCGAAGCAAATAAGCTTCCGACCGGGTTTGGTCCGCTTACTATGTCAGTACGGGCGAAGTCTGATGGCTGGGAAATCCATTTGTCTCACGACTTTTGGGAGGCTCCAAGGCGAATCCTGGTCCGCATTCCGTGGTTTTGCGACGTGCAGCGCGTAGAAGTCGACGGGAAACCGGCAACCGTCACCGACGGCCATCTAATCCTTGACGCCGGCAACCGCCAGGTCCGAATTACCGGAAAGGTCAAACCCGGAACACCGGAAATGAGCTTCGAACGAACAGTCGAGGAGTATAAGACAGAATACCGAAAGCGCTATCAGGAATTTCTCCGGACAGGAGTGGTTCGCCTTCACTAACTTTCCGGAAGAAACACAGGAACGAACATTATCAGGGGCTTCTCCCAAAGCCGTCGACTACTGACTCTCAGATACGCTTGCATCTGGGATGGATATACCTCGCTTAGCGGGCACGGCGTACGTCTTCCAGTACTTTCTGGACAAAGAGCTCACACCATCGTTTTGGCGGCCCTGGTACGGTTCGACGCTGCTCTTAGTATCGATGAGCCGAAAAAGTTGTGCATCGCTCTACTCACGCAGTTCAACTGGCTTCGGAAATCAGGCCCGGATCTTGGAGCAAGAGCTGAATGAGCTGGTTTTACTCCCGGATAACCGACACAGGACACGTGGAAGGAGGAAAGCTTACGCGGGATCTTTCATTTCCCGGTGAACAGGGTCCTTGATCAGCCTTCCCTAACCTGATCAGCCTTTCCTACCCTGCTTTCCTTTTCAGGGTGGGACCTCACCGTTCTTCCACGGTCGCAGCAGAGCGAGGAGAGCTCGACGTTCTCAAAGGATCCCCGCCCTATCGAAGTTTCTCAATGGAGGGCTGCCTTCCGAGGCCTGTTAACCTACACACCCGGCATGCGTCGTAACATCTCCTTAAGTTCGGTGAACCCTTTGACGATCGCATATGCTGATAATGCAATGAAAGTGGCAGCCGACACCCAGATAAGCACAATCCAGGAATTCAACCAAATGTCCCTGGAGGGTATC
>DATGOF010000567.1:0-10817 GCA_035306285.1 Acidobacteriota bacterium
AGCCGCCCAGGTTGCTGAGGTTCAAACAGCGATGACTAACTCAGGCTGACTCTTTGATAAGGCTCCAGAGTTGCTGCTTGCCCTCTCCTGTAACTGCTGAAAATGGAATTACATTTTCTACCTTTAAAATCTCCCGGATTCGTTGAAGAGCTTCCGTTCGCCGTCCTCGCGATATCTTGTCGATTTTCGTCGCCACGATCGCGATTTGAAACAGCGCTTGAAGTTGTTGCAGCCAATCAACCAGCATCTGATCAAGGGGCGTGGGCTTATGACGTGCATCCACAATGGCGACAACTAAAGCCAGCCTCTGATCTTCGGCAAGAAATTCCTCAATCATCGGCGCCCAGCGCTCGCGAACGGCGCGGGGCGCCTTCGCATAGCCATAGCCGGGAAGATCTACGAATACCCAGCGATCATCAATATTGAAGAAATTAATAACCTGAGTTCGACCCGGCGTGGAACTGGTGCGCGCCAATCGCTTCCGGTTAACCAGGCAGTTAATTAAGCTGGATTTCCCCACGTTCGACCTCCCCACAAAAGCCACTCCGGGGAGGTCGAGTTGAGGATACTGTTCCTTTCGCGTCGCACTCTTGATGAATCGCGGATGCCGCAACTTCTATTATAGCTTTTCCTGACGAATAAGTTTTGAAAATCCCGTTGGGAAAGCTGATTATCAGGTCCCCTAGTGGACACCGGGACGGTCATCTGGAGTCTGCTCCACTTTGGGGGGCTGCTTCTTGGAGTAACCCTTGCCACCGACTGACTCCTGAATGGGTTTCTCCAGCGCCACCTCCAGGACTTCGTCCATCGTTTCAACGAGAACTATCTTCAACTCTTCCAAAACTGACTCTGGAATGTCGTTCAGATCTTTCTCGTTCTCCTTCGGGAGGATTACCGTCTTAATTCCGGCACGATGGGCTGCCAGCACTTTCTCCTTAACGCCTCCGATCGGCAACACCTTACCCCGGAGGGTAATTTCCCCGGTCATTGCCACATCTCGACGTACCGGAATTCCGGAAAGTGCCGAAATGATTGTAGTCGCCAGAGTAATTCCCGCAGAGGGACCATCCTTCGGAATCGCCCCTTCAGGAATATGAACGTGCATATCCTTTAACTTATGAAAATCCTTGAGCAGGCCATAATCTGAACTACGGGAGCGAACGAAGGAGAGGGCCGCTTTTGCCGACTCTTGCATGACGTCCCCCAGCTTACCGGTCAGCTGCAACTCACCTTTTCCTTCCATTGTGGTGGCTTCGGTCAAGAGGACCTGACCTCCCACGTCAGTCCAGGCCAATCCAGTCGCCAGTCCAACTTCGTTGCTTTCAGCTGCCAATTGATGGCGATGCTTTCGCACACCAAGAAGCTCCTGCACCTGAGCTGAATCGATGACGAACTCCCTATTCTTCTGACCGCTATTTCCGACTACGCGGCGCGCTACTTTTCTAAGGACATTTCCAATCTCGCGTTCCAAATTTCGCACGCCTGACTCGCGGGTGTAGTAGCGGATCAGTTCCAGCAGTCCGTCATCCGTAAAACGCACCTGCGAGTCTTTCAAGCCCGTCTCTTCCAGCTGTTTCTTCACAAGATGCCGCTTGGCAATGTTCAGCTTTTCCAGCTCGGTGTATCCCGAGATCTCAATGATTTCCATTCGGTCTCTCAACGGTCTCGGGATGGTGTGCAGCACGTTTGCGGTGCAGACGAAAAGGACTTCTGAAAGGTCGTACTCGGTATCCAGATAGTGGTCCACGAAGGTCTTGTTGTGTTCGGGGTCCAGTACTTCCATGAGCGCGGCCGACGGGTCTCCCCGAAAGTCCATACTCATCTTGTCGATCTCGTCAAGCAGAAAGACTGGGTTTCGAGTACCGGCCTTCTTCATGCTCTGGATGATCTGTCCAGGCAGGGCTCCGATATAGGTCCGCCTGTGTCCTCGGATTTCGGCTTCATCTCGAACGCCACCCAATGACTGACGCACAAATTTGCGCCCCGTAGCGCGTGCAATGGAACGCCCGAGCGAGGTTTTTCCGACCCCTGGAGGGCCGACGAAGCACAGTATCGAACCCTGTGACGATCTCCTTCGGTTGGAGCCCAGAAGTTGTCGAACTGCGAGAAACTCCAGAATGCGCTCTTTCACCTTTTCCAGGCCGTAATGATCCTCATTCAGGATCTGCTCCGCCTTTTCAATATCGCGCAACTCACGGCTGCGCTTCTGCCATGGGACCGCAACCAACCAGTCGAGGTACGTCCGTGCTACGGTGCTTTCTGCACTCATGGGAGGCATCTGCTCCAGCCGTCTTAGCTCATTCATCGCCTTTTCATAGGCATCCTTCGGCATCTTGGCGGCCTCAATCTTCTCCCTGAGCTCTTCGATCTCGCTCTTGTCGTCCCGGCCCAACTCCTTCTGAATAGCCTTGATCTTCTCGTTCAGGTAGTACTCTCGCTGCGCCTTTTCCATCTGCTTTCGAACACGGTTCTGCACGGACTTGTCCATCTTGATCTTTTCAATCTCGATCTCGATAAACTCACAGATCTTTTCCATCCGTTCAGCCGGATCGATGATCTCGAGCAGGGTCTGCTTGTCTTCAACCGAAATAGGCAGATTGGCGGCAATAGTATCGGCAAGGCGTTCAGTATCGGTATTGCGTGCTGCCTGCAGAATCGTTTCGTAATTCACGTTGGGGTTGAGTTTGGCAAAATCCTCGAAAAGGAGATTGAGTCTCTTGGTCAACAGACTCATCTTAGCCTGAGAAACTTTCGGGACTGGTTGATATTCGACCTCAGCCTCAAAGTACCCCTTGTTGTTGAAGATACGCACCGTCTGTGCTCGCCGTACACCTTCGACCAGCACACGAATATTGCCGTCCGGAAGCTTCAAACTCTGCGCAATATTGGCTACCGTTCCGACTCGATAGATGCTTTTTTCGCTCGGGTTATCCTCCGAAGCATCCTTTTGAGTAGCCAGGTAAATCTTCTTATCCGTCTGCAGGGCTCGTTCCAATGCCATCACCGAGGACTCTCGGCCGATGACGAAAGGAACCATCATATGGGGAAACACCACCACGTCCCGAATGGGAACCATGGGGAATGTATGTACTTTCTTCTCTTGGTATTCAGTCATTGTGATATTCGCTCAGGTTTTGATCTACTAATATGGATGCTTATGACTGGCATTCGTTTCAAACAGTCCGGCGCGTCGGAGTTCAGCCTGTCACGGATTGACCCTTCTACCGACTCATAAGTCGTTGGAGATAAAGGGAGCTTAGCACCTGACCCTGACCGGCTTTAAGGTCGTAAGATGGCACGACCGAACCCCAAAATGTCAAACAACAGGGAGCACAACTTAGCGGAAGCAGGTCGAATGATTAACCAGCCTTCTCTAGCAGCTTAAAAACGACCTCTTTGTTCTCGACCATTTCCCGCGTGATGACAAACTCCTTCACCTTATTCGTGGAGGGGAGTTCGTACATGATATCCAACATAAGATCTTCCATAATCAAGCGCAAGCCTCGAGCTCCGATTTTTCGAGCGATCGCTAGATCCGAAATTGCTGCCAACGCATCATCGGTAAACTTCAAAGCCACGTTCTCGAATTCGAACATCTTCTGGTATTGCTTGATGAGGGCATTCTTAGGTCGCTTGAGGATATCTACCAGGGCCTCGCGGTCGAGCTCATGGAGAGTGCACAGGATGGGGATCCGTCCCACGAACTCTGGAATCAGCCCGTACTTAATCAAATCTTCGGGTAGAACCTGAGAGAGTAAAGCGCTCTGACTTTCCTGGGCCCAGTTGTTATTTTCCGTCAGTGTGGTACCAAAGCCTATCGAACTGCGCCCCAATCGCTTCTTAATCAGGTTCTCCAGTCCGACGAACGCTCCTCCGCAGATGAAGAGAATGTTGGTTGTGTCGATCTGAACAAATTCTTGATGGGGGTGCTTGCGTCCTCCTTGAGGGGGAACGTTGGCTACAGTTCCTTCAAGAATCTTGAGCAGTGCCTGTTGCACCCCTTCACCGGATACATCACGGGTGATAGAAGGGTTCTCATCCTTGCGCGAGATCTTGTCGATCTCGTCGATATAGATGATCCCCTGCATACAGCGCTCGCGATCGCCTCCGGCAGCTTGCAGGAGCTTCAGAATAATGTTCTCGACATCTTCCCCGACATAACCCGCTTCTGTCAGGGTTGTAGCGTCGACAATCGCAAAAGGAACAGATAGCATGCGGGCCAAAGTCTGGGCCAGAAGCGTCTTTCCCGTCCCGGTGGGCCCGATGAGAAGCACGTTGGACTTCGCCAGTTCGACATCCTGGTGGCGCCGTCGCCCCAACTTGATCCTCTTGTAATGGTTATAGACAGCGACGGAGAGTTTCTTTTTTGCTATTTCCTGTCCAATAACATACTGATCCAGGAATTCCTTGATCTCTGCCGGCTTCGGAAGAGTATCTTTAATTGACGATGCCTCAGCCGAGATGTCATCGGAAATGATTTCATTGCAGACATCGACGCACTCATCGCAAATGAAAACGGTAGGCCCTGCAATTAGTTTCTTGACGTCATTCTGACTCTTATTGCAGAACGAACACCTGAGTACATCGTCCCCATCTTTCTTCACGCTTGCCTCCAAGCAATAAGTTCGCAGGAACCCCCTGGTCGCGAGGAATTGTCTTTGATTATCCACCCTCCACAGTCGAACGACCGCTCACTACCGGACTTAGGCATGCTTCTCGATTACCTTGTCAATAATACCATACTCCAGTGCCTGCCGGGCGTCCATGATGTAGTCGCGCTCTACGTCTTGCTGGATTTTGGACAGTTTCTGGCCGGTGTGTTTGGCCAGGATCTCATTAGTGGTTTCTCGCAAACGAAGAATTTCCTTCGCATGGATGTCGATATCAGTGGCCTGTCCCGATAAACCCGACATGGCCGGCTGATGGATCAGGATTCTACCGTGCGGAAGGGAAAACCGCTTTCCGGCAGTACCTGCCGCCAAAAGTAAAGCAGCCATGGAGGCCGCCTGCCCGATACAAATGGTGTTCACGTCATTCTTGACAAACTGCATCGTGTCATAGATAGCCAGTCCTGCCGTGATCGAGCCGCCGGGCGAGTTAATATACAAAAAGATATCTCGATCCGGGTCTTCCGCTTCCAGAAAAAGTAGCTGGGCGGTGACCAGGTTTGAAATATTGTCGTCTATTGGTGCTCCCACAAAAATAATGTTGTCCTTGAGCAGACGGGAATAAATGTCATAGGCTCTCTCTCCCCGACTGGTCTGCTCGACAACCATCGGAATCAGTGTCATAACTCCTTTATCCTCTTCTCATCGATCTTCTTCTTATCGTGCGGGACCGATGCTTTCATTAATATCAATTGTCACCCGTCCTAATCTGGGCGTGCTCAACAACGAGATTTAATGCTTTGCTTCGCAGAAGCTCAAGTTTCAATTCCTCCAATCGTCCGTTCTGCGATAAATACTGCCGGATCTTCTCTTCGGGCTGTCCGGTACTCTTGGCCGTTCGAGCGATCTCTTGGTCAAGCTCCTCGCTAGAGACTTCAAAACCTTCCTGACGTGCTATTTCCCCCAAAATGAGTCCGGCCCGTACATCCTGTTCCGCTTCAGGCCGCATCTCCTCTCGAATTTTCTGCCAGTTGATATTTGCTCTGGAGGGATCCACCCCTTGATAGGCAATATTATATGCGAGATCGCGCAATCGCTGATCAAGGCGCTCCTCGACTAACACGTTTGGAACTTCAAACTGTGCGAGTTCTGTGAGCTTCTCAACTACTTTCTGTTTGGTGAGTTCTTCCTTCCGTCTGGAAGCTCCTCCCTCCAACTCCGCACGAAGTTCCGCTTTGAGCGATTCGAGCGAATCATGCTCTCCGAGGTCTTTAGCAAACTCGTCATTTAACTCAGGCAGCACCTCTTGCTTGATATCGGTCACCTCGACTCGAAATCGAACCTTATGCCCGGCTAGTCGCTTTTCCGGGTAGTCCTTCCCGTACTCCACCTCAAAAGTCTTTTCTTCCCCAATATTCATACCTGGAAGATTCTCGTTGAAGGCTGCGTGGGTGTGCTCATCGCCGACATGGACCTGGACATCCTCTTCGTCTATCGGGTCGTGTTGATGTCCATGATCCTCCCCCTCCGCCAGAACGTATTCTCCACTCAAGTCGATGGTCACGAAGTCTCCTTCGGCTACCGCCCTGTCTTCCACCGCTTGAAGGGTAGCGTTCTCTTTCCGAAGAGCCTCCAGACGCTCCTCCACATCTTTGTCCGTCACCTCCAGAGCGGGGACTTCGACTTCCAGGCCTCGATAGTCCGGAAGCTTGATCTCAGGTATGATCTCGATCTTCGCTTCATAGGTTAGAGGCTTTCCTTCCTCGTACTCGATATTTTCCAGTTCAGGCTGACCGAGCGGTTTCACCGCCTTTTCCCGAACCGCCTGCTCGTAAGACTCCGGAAGCAGACTCTGAATGACTTCGCTACGAATATCACTGCCGAATCTTCGCTTGATCAATCCAAGAGGCGCCTTTCCAGGTCGAAAGCCGGGAAGGCGGACCTGCTTCTTGAAGTCTTGAGCAATTCGTTCGAATTCTCGCGACGTGTCTTCAGCCGGCACGACAACCTTAAGCCTCTTTTCAACACTACTGATATCTTCCAGATCGACGCGGATTTCCATTGCTTTTCATCTTATAGGTTATTTCAAAAATCGGGAACTCTCGTTATTCCAAGCTCCCTACCCGGATACAGCCGTTTCGGCCAGCGCCTTTAAGGCCCTGTCATGCAGGTGACCATTTGACGCCACTATCCCCCGATTCCGGCGTAACAATCTTCCCTGGCCAAAATCCAAAGGCGCTCCTGAAATATCGGTAATCCTCCCTCCAGCCTCCTCAACCGCCAGAGCCCCGGCACCGTGGTCCCAAACTTTCTCGCGGTAGTCGGGGGTTCGGCTGGATACCAACCGGAAAAGCAGATCTCCTCCGCCTGCCGCCAGGAGGGCATACTTGGCCTGACTGTCGAGTGCGACCGGACGTGTTTCTATTTGCATTAGCTGAATCACTGACTCCATCTGCTCCAGATTGGTATGGCCCGATTCATAAGAGCGTAATACTATCGCGTCGGCAGGCCGTGAGTTAGAGGATACACTAAGTCGTCGGAACTGCGTCGATTCGAGTGGAGCAGCCCAGCAACCGCGGCCACGAAAGGCAGCAACCAGTGAACCTTGATTGACTCGAACCTCCTGTTCGCGACGAATCGCGCTCAAGTTTTCCGGCTGGAGGTCGAGCCGAGGGCAACCCAGAACACCCAACTCGATCTGTTCATCGCGCAGCAGAGCCAGAGCCACAGCGTACTGCTCGCCCCTGAGAAAGCCTTTGGTTCCGTCGATAGGATCAAGAATCCATGCAACCGCCTCGGCTTCCCCGCTTCCCCGATCGATCCAGCGGCTCACCTTTGACGGAGTCGCATCTGGCAGCAACCTCTGGACAAACGCGCAAACCCTTTCGAGTACCGGCTGACCTTCAGCAGAGCGCAAAAGCGCTGCAGATTCTTCAGCAATCAAGGTCTCGCCAGGAAAATGCTCCTCTAATCTGGCGGCTACCACGGCCTGCACAGCGAAATCGGCGACAGTGACTGGCGATCGATCATCTTTGGTAAGCGATCCAGTGATCATCTTCTCCTGGATATGGCGAGCTAGAATCGACACCTCGCGCACCAGTTCGATTGCAAATTTCTGTCGATCAGAGAGCTGAAAAGGGAGCATTACCGAATCTCCATTCAATTTGTTCTATGGGAAAGTGTATACGAGCAGGACAGTTTACGCGCATCGAGCGCGCCTTTGACAAAAAATCGAACATCAGGTCTGAACTTGGTGAGCCGCCAGGGACTCGAACCCCGAACCTAGTGATTAAGAGTCACTTGCTCTGCCAGTTGAGCTAGCGGCCCACAACCCAAGGAAGAGTCTCGATTCTATCGACGGGTCGATATCTTTGTCAATTTCGTGGCCCGTCCAGTTTCAGTCCGACTTTCTCGGCTGCCTCCACAAATCGCTGCACCGCTTCTGACAACTGGTCTTGTGTATGAAGGGCCGAAACCTGCACCCTGATTCTTGCTTTTCCTTTGGGAACGACGGGATAGCTAAACCCCACGACGAAAATCCCTTTCTGGTTCAACCGCCGTGCCATCTCTACCGTTAGCCTCTCGTCGCCAAGCATGATCGGAACAATGGGATGGATCCCGGGCGAGATTGTGAACCCTCTCGCGGTCATCTCTTCCCTGAAAAACCGTGTATTGATTTGAAGTCGCTCAATTAGATGCCGGCTGGCATCGATTAAATCAAGTGCCGCCAGTGAGGCAGCCACAATGGGAGGTGCAACCGTGTTCGAAAATAGATAGGGGCGGGATCGCTGCCGCAAGAGTTCGACGATTTCTTTGCGTCCGGAAGTGAATCCTCCCGATGCACCGCCGACCGCTTTTCCAAGAGTGCTTGTAATAATGTCGATCCGATCACTCACCCCGAAATACTCTGGAGTACCACGCCCGGTGCTCCCAAGAAATCCGGTGGCGTGGCAATCGTCTATCATGACCATTGCTTCGTAACGTTCCGCCAGATCGCAGATCTGAGGGAGGGGAGCTAAATCACCATCCATACTGAACACTCCGTCTGTGGCGATGAGTCGTCGCTTCGCTCCCTGACTCTCACGCAGTTTTGCCTCGAGATCACTCATATCCGTATGACGATAGATCAGTCGCCTCGCTTTACATAATCGAATGCCGTCGATAATGCTGGCATGATTCAGCTCGTCACTAATAACGCAGTCGTCAGCCCCTAAAATCGTCTCAAAAAGCCCGCCATTGGCATCGAAACAAGAGGCATAAAGGATGGCAGCATCAGTGCCGAAGAATTCAGCCAGCTTCCTTTCGAGCTCACGGTGAAGATCCTGCGTGCCGCAGATGAACCGAACCGAGGCCATTCCGAAACCTCGATCGTCGAGGGCCTTGTGGGCGGCCTGAACAATGTCGGGATGGTTGGCGAAACCCAGATAGTTATTGGTGCAAAGATTAAGGGCCTTCCCATTCTCGGTGTCAACAACGGCCCCTTGAGGCGAGGTAATGACTCTCTCTTCTTTATACAGTCCGGAGGATCTGATCTCGGCAATTTCAGAACGATAGGAGTCCCTGAACTTCTCGCTGTACATGCTGATCTATTTTGAAGAACTTCAGCAAAGAAAGAAACCTTGAAGCTTTGTTGACATTCTGCTGTGGTAGACTCACCCAGCAAAAATGGCCAGCCAGACGAACCAGGAAGAGCATCGGGACAACCGTCCTTCTCGCAGATTTGAATTGCAGCGGCCTGTCTTTCGAGAAGGAGAGGAGCTTTATTTGGGAGCTCTCGTCCCGATTCTTTGGAAAGGCCGTTACCTTATCGGGCTGGGGGCCGCAGTTTGTGCTTTAGCAGGGTACCTGGTCAGCCTGAGCATGAATCCCGTCTATGAAGCCACCGCCACGCTAATTGTCATGCCTCCCCGCTTTACAACCGAACTAAGGCCTAATCCTCTTTCGGTAGAAACCTACGAGAGAATTCTCGGATCAGACGCAATGGTCTCCCGTGTAACAGAAGAGGCTCGAAACAGACAGATTGTTGCAGCCGATGAGTCGGTCGGTCTGTTGACCCTCGAGATCCATCAGGGGCTCGAACCAAGTACTCCTTACCAACCGGTAATTGACCTGATTGTTCAAACTTCTTCGCCTGAAAGAGCATCGCAAATTGCCAATCTGTGGGCCCAGATGGCTGTCTTAGAAGGGGCTCGCTTTACCGAGATGGGGCGAGAGGACGCTCGTTTCATCCTCGAAGAATACCCGAACATCCGGGAGCGGGTTCTTGAACAGCAAGCCAGAATCGGCTCCCTGGCGGCTGAGTTTGACCGACGGAAGGCCGCCACAACACAGAGGTGGGAGAATGCTATCAATGATTTTCGTACCCGGTGGAACCTTAATTCCCTCCGGAACCAGCTATTGATGCTGAATCTCAGACTTTCAGGTGTGGTGTCGAACTCTCCACGCTCCGGATTAGATGAGACGGCAAATCGAGAGTCGTTAGGGGCCGTCCGACATGGTCTCTACACGGAACTGGCCGAGCTGCAAACTAGAATTCGACACCAGCGCAGTCTCGTCAACCAGCTCAAGGAAGAAGTCCAGGCTCACCCTCAGTTTCTCACGCTCTCTAAAAGCATCAGCGATGATGCCCTCTGGAATCAGCTGGGCAGTGCCCGTGATAGCGGGGTGGCAGAGCGGCTGAGTGCGCTGAAACTGGAAAGCCAGGAGGTCAACCCGGTTTACCAGCATTTGCTCCAACAGCTGGCTGATGCTCAGGTCCGCTACGAAGCTTTGCTGCCACTGGAGGAACACCTTCAATCTCAGATCGAGGAATCTGAAAAGGAACTGAGTCGTCTTAACGCCCTTCTCGTCGAAAAAGAAGCTGAGTTGCTCGCTATGCGCCGAGAGATGGACCGCGAGCTCTCCGGCCTTCAACGCGACTACGACTTGGAACGGGAGCAGCTGCAGCGGGAGCTGGAGTCGACTCTAGCCTCTTTTTCGCTCCTGTCAGAGCGTTATGAAATTGCCCAATTGGCGGGAGAAGAGCACGTATCCGATCTCAAGATTGCAGCCTCGGCGATCACGCCTCTCCATCCAGTCGGACCGCGTGCTCTATGGATTACAGCCGGCTCCTTTCTAGTCGGAATGATCCTGTCGGCAACTATCGTACTCGGCGTCGCGCTGGTAAGACATCTCGAGTACACCGGGAGTAAGGCTTGAAAGTCGTCTGCA
>DATGOF010000568.1:0-3941 GCA_035306285.1 Acidobacteriota bacterium
ATCATCAAAAGGGAGAGACGCACTGGCTCAATGGACAGCGCCAGAGGAAGAGGGTTCAGGACTCCGGAAAAATTCGGCCGATGAACAACGTGAAAATCTACGGTGCTGATGGTGGACGGTTCGGTCACGATCGAGATGGGATTGAACGCTTCTGGAGAAACATAATTGGTGGCTTTGCTTCCGCCCGATTTCACCGTCCGGACTCCGGCATCGGTCTGAACTCTACGGCTCAATCGCATATTCGTAGTGCTAGGATGCTCACTGATCGGCTGGGGGTATTCGACACATCTCCGAACAACGAGCTGTTGATCGATCGGGAGGAAAATGAAGCGTTTTGCACCGCTCAACCTGGTGACAAATACGCGGTCTTCTTTCCGGATGGGGGAGAGGTCCGGCTCCGTTTAGCCGGTGAGGAACGGGTAACCGTGCAATGGCTGGACGTATCACGCAGCCAGTGGCATCCCCCGGAAGAAGTTCGGTCAGGTCAATACCTGTCGTTAAAGACCCCCGCCTCTGGATACTGGGCTGTCCTGGTAAGTCGCAGCACTTCCCCGTAAGAAATCCAAATGGGTGAGTCGGCAGAATGGGTTTGTTGTCCCTTAGAGTGCGAACTGCCGTCATTCTTCCGTTCTTACAGGTTGCCTGACTGTGTTACCCTCGTTCGGGTCATAAATCGGGAACCACGACAGAGAGGAGACTGCATGGTCTTCGGGTCGGCATCGCGCAGACTGCTGCGCTGGCTTGCTGTGTTCTTAGTACTGCTGAGCACTGGATGTGGTCGCACTGACACGTACCCGGATCAGCCGATACGGTTGATCTGTCCCTGGGCAGTCGGTGGAGGAACCGATCGAGTGGCCAGACAACTCGGACTCTTTCTTGAAGAAGATCTGGGTGTTCCGGTTAATGTCGTGAATGTCACCGGAGGGGGAGGAGTCACCGGGCACAGTCATGGAGCGTCTGCTCGCCCTGATGGCTATACGATGACGCTTGTCACAGTTGAAATCAATATGCTCCACTGGCGCCAGCTAACCGATCTCGCCTATGAAGATTTTGAACCGGTGGCGCTCGTCAACGTCGACCCGGCCGCGCTGTTTGTCAGAGCAGATGATGAGAGAAACTGGACGAACCTGAAGGATTTGCGTGACTACGTAAGGGATTCTCCAGGTGAGCTGACTGCCTCAGGAACTGCTCCCGGGGGAATCTGGCATCTTGCTTTGGCAGGTTGGCTAGCCTCCGAAGGGATGGACCCAGAAGCAATACGCTGGATTCCAATGAACGGCGCAGGGCCGTCGCTGCAGGAATTGGTCAGCGGTGGACTGGATATTGTCTCTTGTAGCCTTCCCGAGGCGCGGACCTTCTTGGAAGGCGGACAGGTGAGGGCTCTTGGAGTCATGTCTGATGAGCCGCTGGAAAGTTTCCCTGAGGTGGCGACACTAAAGTCGATGGGTCTCAACTGGTCGCTCGGCGCATGGCGCGGGATAGCGTTCCCGGCAGGCGTTCCGGAAGAGCGGGTTCGCAGAGTCGCCGCATCGATTGAGGCAATCATGAAGGGAGAGGTTCTCGTCAACGGGCGGGCCTTTCCTGAGCTCATGCTGAGCCAGGGTTTCAATGCTGAATGGCTTGGGCCGGTAGAGTTTAAACAGATGCTGGCCGAAAACAACCGGATTCTGGGTGAGCTGTTGACACGCGACGAGTTCATATCTCTTCGAGAAAGAGAGCCGCTGCGCCCTATGATTTTTCCCATCATCATTCTGTCGGGTCTGGCCCTGACACTGATGATTCTTGTGGCTCGTGACCGTACACAGACCTCGTCGGCCGCCCCCGTAGCGATCGAGAGAAATTGGATTCACTTCGTCGAAGGCATCATGATGATCATCTTATTTGTAGCGATGGTCGAGACGGTCGGATTCTTACTGACCGGATCGTTGCTGCTCTCTGCTTTGATCTGGCGTCTGGGCGGCCGACCCCGTGTCGCGCTTACCGTTGCAGTCATCATTGTTCCCGTTGTTTATCAAGTATTTGCGCACTGGTTGAAAGTTCCGCTTCCTCGCGGCTGGCTGGGTTGGTAAAGCTGAATGGACTCTCTCTGGATTGCTCTCGAGCAGATTCTTCACTGGCAAGTTATCCTTATTGTCCTCGTATCCGCCGTCTACGGCCTTTTCATGGGAGCGATACCAGGTCTGACGGCCACTATGGCAGTGGCGCTACTGGTCCCGCTGACTTTCTTCTTGGATGACATACCGGCCCTCGCGGCAATTGTGACACTTGAAGCTTGCGCCATCTTTGCCGGAGATATTCCGTCTACTCTTGTCAGGATCCCCGGGACGCCTTCGTCCGCCGCATACGTAGATGACGCCTACGCATTGATGCGTCAGGGACGAGGCTCGGAGGTTCTGACGACAGCTCTTTTCTTCAGTATTTGCGGCGGTCTTTTCGGCGCTTTGGTCTTAATGACCAGCGCCCCGGCACTGGCTCGTATCGCTTTCTACTTCACCAGTTATGAGTTTTTCTGGCTTACCCTTTTGGGTCTCAGTTGTGGCGTATTCCTGTCCCGTGGTTCTGTCGTTAAAGGAGCACTATCGCTGCTGATTGGACTTCTCCTCTCGACTGTAGGCCTGAGTGAAGTGTATGGAGTACCGCGGTTCACGCTCGGCCAGGACGAATTGATGAGCGGAATCAACTTCATTGCTGCAATGATCGGGCTGTTCGGCGTTTCCGAGGTCCTGAGGAACCTGGCTAATTTGCGAGAGGGAATTGAGAAGGACCCGGTCGCAAAGGCCGCAGTCGGAATGGGAGCCACTTTCCGGAATTCCTTTACCCGTCTGAGCAGTAGGATAACGGCTTTCCTGCGTTCAAGCAGCCTCGGAGCCGTTGTCGGGATGTTGCCTGGTGCTGGCGCCGATATCGCTGCCTGGATTTCTATGGGACTTTCAAAACGGTTGTCCAAGCGACCCGAGGAATATGGAAAAGGGTCACTCGACGGCATCGCCGATGCTACCAGCACGAACAGTGCGGCGCTCGCCGGAGCATGGATACCTGCTCTGGTATTCGGGATTCCGGGCGATTCGATCACTGCGATCGTGATCGGTGTTCTGCTGATGAAAAATGTAACACCCGGCCCCCAGATATTTGCTGACCCAGAACAGTCAATTCTGGTTCACAGCATTTACGTCACTTTTATCGTCGCTAATTTGATTTTGCTCCCGGTGGGAATCGTCGCCGTTCGCTCCGGCGCCCATCTCGTTCGGATACCGCGTCGAGTCTTACTTCCCGTGATTCTTCTTTTTTGCATTCTCGGGTCATACGCAATCAATGCCACTTACTTCGATGTCTGGGTCATGTTGATTATGGGGCTCTTAGGCTTCGTGCTGGAGAAGTATGAGGTTCCACTGGGTCCGCTGGTACTGGCGCTGATTCTCGGGGGCCAACTGGAACACACCTTTATTCAGAATCTGACTAAATCAAATTCATTTATCGATTTCTTTTCGCGGCCGGCTGCCGCAATTCTGGGGATTGCCACGCTTTTATTGTGGCTGTCTCCGCTTCTGCTAAGACTCAGGCCGAAAGGAAAGTCCGACTAGTTGAATGCAAGCTGCTGATCGCAAATCGGTGAATCCAGCCGACGGGTGTATCGATGGACCAGGAAAGATGCCGTGAGCTGATCATCGCCAGAGCTCGAGCTGATTCTTTTCTGAGCCAGTCGGACGAACAGGGGCTTGTTGATGAGCACCTCGATCAACTGGTAGCCCTGTTGGAGCAGAGTCGGTCCGAGATCAGAGAGCGGCTGGAAGATCTCGAGCATCAGCTAAGCAGGCGTCTGGAGGCCGTTCATGAACGCCTAGAGAAAAGCATAGAGTGGGCGGAAGATCTGATTTCAGCCGACATCCGGGCGAGGCCTCAAGAGATAGCTAGGGCTTTGGAGCGGGAGGTAACGGTGCTTT
>DATGOF010000569.1:0-10800 GCA_035306285.1 Acidobacteriota bacterium
AAGATGCCTGCCCTACTGTGTAGCAGATACGCCGGAAGGCCATCCTGGCTGTGACGTCGTCGAGATGGATTTCCTGGTCCGTCGATCCATAATTAAAAGCCGAAGCTTAACTCTCCAGAGATTTCTTATCCGCTTCCTTTAGAAGACCTCTAGCCAGAAGCCGGTCGGCGGCTTCAGCCACCATAGAGAAATTTAGATTCGAAAGTTCGGCAATATCGAGCAGGGAGTGAGATCCGTCAGAATAGTTCAAGACCCAGAGCAGAGCATGGCGTTGTTCTTCCGTCCCATCGTAAAGCCCTCTCTTTCCAAGCTGAGGCTCTCCATACGGGGCGGTGTTTAGGAACGAGTGATTTCGCTCAATCACTTCGACGATTCGGAAGCATTGATGAAGGCTCCCGGCCAGCGCTTCCGCCTGGACGAAATTGAGATCGTCATCCGAATTGTGATATTCCTCAAACTCACCGTGCGGCGTCCTCATTAAACAACCCACCGGCAGATTGAATCCGGGCGAGCAGTACTGGCGCTCATCATAGCCATATGGGATGAAACGGCGTATCTCGTACTCTTTGCCAGAAGTCGCGAGGACATGAGAGACAATTCGGTCAATTTCAGCCTTATCCTGACGACTCCTCTTGTAGGTAAAAGGGCCATCGTCACCGACGCAAGCCAAGACCATTCCATACCGGATCGAGTTCGTCCTGCTCTGGTTGAAAGCCAGCCAGGTGATCGGCCCAATTGTGCCAGGAACGAAAAGAAAGCGATAGGAGTAGCGCCTCGATCGGCCAGCGAGACTCCTGGCAAGAAAAGTCGCAACGGCAATTCCCGACAAATTGTCGTTACAAAGAGATGGGTGACAGACATGGGTCGAGATCAACACTTCTTCGTCCAGGTTGCCAGGAAGGTAAGCTTCCCCGTAGCAGAGGCTGCCGGGTTCCAGTGTTGAATCGATGAAGACCTCGTACTCACCATCGATGAGCTGCTCAAATTGCGCGTGAGCCAGGCAAAAGCCCCAATCTTTCTGGTAATAGCTGGTCCGGTAAGGAATCGCCTTAGGCCTGTCTGGAAGTGTGAAAAGATGAGGCTTTAAATTTTCCAGGGACATTTTCTGGTGAACTGGAATACTGTAGCCGACAACATGCAAATTAGAATTGGCGAAATCGAGAATCTTGCGCCCCGACGGGTCCTTGATGTAAGCCGCGCGGATGTTCCACTCAGGGGGCACGGTCCAGTCGAGAACCCTGGTGCCGGAAGGGACTTCACGAATCTCCAGGTTTACATACTCGCGGATCGCTTGCAGCGTTTCACGGACACCGTTTCCTGTAATACTCCGGCAGACCGGGTAAAGACGAATAATGAAGTCATACATCTCGAGACCGAGAGCCGTCAGGTCAAGTTCAGATGTTGGGTTCAGCCGATGGTCACTTATTGCAAACATAGGGCTTATCGCGCTGCTTCAGAGTGCGACTCTTTGTGGGGCCGCTAAGCCAGAGTTGCGGCTATCGCCTTAATCGGGCTTTTTCGTAAATTTGGTGTACACCTTCCGGGGTACGCTTTTCTTGATTGTTCAGGAAAGGGCAATCCGGCTGAAGGCGGGAGACAATCCGGAAGCCCAGGGCAAGCCGAAGGCGCCACCCCAGGCTCTCGATTTTTCTTGTGCCTTGAGTATTAGGCTTTCCTCTGTCCACTGTGGCTCGGTGGTTAATATTTCCCGCTTTCATGCTTGCGCATGGGCATTGGGCGGGCAGGGATGCCCGCGCTCGTAAGGCTACTGCACCACTCTGGCTTCCGGGACGGGGACGATAAACCGTCCCCCCAGGCGACGATATTCTGCCTGCTGCTCCAAGATTTCCTTTTCAAAATTCCAGGCCAGCAACAAGACAAAATCAGGGCGTTCTTCCAGGAGCTTCTCGGGCGGCACGATCTCAATATGCATTCCCGGAGTAAACCGCCCCTGCTTGAGAGGACTCTTGTCAGCAATGAATTCAACCGTCTCAGGACCAAGCTCGAGAAACTCGAGCAGCGTACTTGCTTTGGCAGGAGCCCCATAGCCGGCAATTCTTTTGCCTTCGGTCTTCAGCTCCTGGAGCAAACGAGTCAGTCCTCTCTTAGTCTCGAGAGCCTGTGCTGCAAAGTTCTTGAAGGTCTCGATTCGATCCAATCCAACACGTTTCTCCAGATCGAGAATCTCACCCACGCTGGGCCGAACCCACGATTCCTCTTTCCGCTGAATAAAAACACGCAATTGACCATGATGAATGGGAAGCCTCTCAGCATCGACAACCTGCAAGTCGTAGGCTTCGAGCAGGTAATTCAGCGGGCGCAAGGCCCAGTAAGAGACATGTTCGTGGTACACGGTATCAAACGCCGCCTGCTCTAGCAGATCGACCAGATAATGGGCCTCGACGACAAACACGCCTCCCGGTGCGAGCAACAGCTTGATGCCCTGAATGAAGTCCTGAAGATTCTGAATATGGGGGAAGGTATTAGTGGTTGTAATGACATCAGCCCTCCCCCATTCACGAACAATTTCACTCGCAGTACGGGAAGTGAAGTACCCGGTGAAACGATCAACTCCAGAGGAAAGGGACGCCAGGTTTTGAGCGGGATCCACGCCCAGAGTTCTGACCCCCTGGCGAGCAAAATGGCGAAGTAGCGTCGCATCATTGCACCCGATATCGACCACCAGGTTGTCGCTACTCAACCCGAAACGCTTCACGAGCAATTCGCTCAGCTCCTTGAAATGGGCCTGCAACGTATCGGAGGCTGACGAGATATAGAGATAATCCTCAAACATTTTTTCAGGTGGGACCTTTTCCGTCAGCTGGACATGGTTGCAATTGTGACAGAATCCCACTTTAAGGGGGAATTTCTCTTCGCCCGCCTCGATCTCCTGTCGCGTAAGGAATTTATTTGCCAAAGCCGTTCGTCCCAGATCCAGAAATTCCTCGACACAATCGCGGTTACAAACAAGACAACTCATAGAAATGATCTCCGTCTTATGACGACAAAGCATTTGGGCCTCCGAATTGCGACGAGCGAGATGCTAATCGCACATGACGACCGGTTGGCCGCTCTAGTGGAAGACAAGCATCCCTGCCTGTCGGGGCCATTTCAAACGGCCAGAATGGCCGTCGTTATAGTTCCGGCGGAAAGCCAAAGGCCTACTATTCACCAGCCGGCAAGAGCACCCGGGAGCCATGGACCTCCGGAAGAACTGAAATCTCCATTAGATTATTCAACGCCATTCGGACATTATTTTGAGCCTCTGGCCTTACCACAAACAGCAGGAAACCACCGCCACCAGCACCGCAGATCTTTCCGCCCCAGGCTCCTGCTACAATAGCCTTCTCATACCAGGCATCAATGTTCCGATTAGAAATTGTGCTAGCCAGTTCACGCTTCAAGAGCCAGTTCTCATGCAGGACGCGTCCGAATTGTTCGGGATCCACATCTCGGTCGACGAGCAGGTTTCTAAGCTCAAGGGCCAGGTCACGAATCCGACGCAAGGATTCCTTGTTGCGGTGTGTCCTCCTCTTTTGTTCGCTAAGCACAGCAGACGTATCACGCTGATGGCCGGTCCAGAACATCAGAATGTGATCGAATAGCCTGCGGAGTGACCCATTGGCCAGCCGTTGGGGTTCGACAGAAACTCGTCCGCCTGGATTGAAGCGGAGCAGATTCAGTCCTCCAAAAGCAGCCGCATATTGATCCTGCTTGCCGATCGGCTGCTTGAGAACTTCAATCTCGACGTAGGCGGCCTCTTCCGCGAGTTGGCCGGCTGAGACCCGCTCGCCCCGAAAAGAATGGAGGGCATTCAGAAGCCCGACGGCAAAGCTGCTTGATCCCCCAAGTCCGGTAGAAGCGGGAAGATCTGCAACCGTGCTGATATAAAGAGGCGGTCGAATATCCAGCAACCGGATGCACTCGCGGGCGATGTGATTCTTAATTTCATCGACATTCTGAACCTTTTCGCTGGTCGAGTAGTTCAATCTGATTGGTTCCAGAAAAATCTCGCTGTGCCGCTTCACTGTCACGTACACATACTTATCTATGGCAGTGGATAGAACGGCACCAAACTCATCCTCATAGAAATCAGGAATATCCGTTCCCCCTCCGGCAAAACTCACACGCAAGGGTGTCCTGGTCACGATCAACCCGGGCGCAGGTCGAACCAGTTCCGAGGCTGGTCGAAGGGCTTCCTGCAGAGTCAATGGTACAGTCATTATGGCCGCCTTTCTCGTTGACGTCGGATACGACAGAATCGGGCAAATCGGGCAGAGGACACGGCTAACCGTGCTTAAGAGCCCAGTCGTAAGGAATCTCGTCCGAAAATGGATCGAGACGCAGCATCTCCTCCGGATCGTGGGGCTCGGTAGCGCAGTTGGCCATGATCACCATCTTGTCGCCATAGGCCTTGTATCCGTTGGCAATGCCGGGAGGGATCTGGACCAGACAATAATTGTCTTCACCAAAGAAGACTTCCTGCAATTCTTTATAAGTGGGAGAGTCCTTTCGCAAGTCATACATAACAAGCTTGGCCCGCCCTGAAAGAACGGCATTGTTAACCGTCATCGTCTGGTGAATGTGCCAGGCCTTAATCGTACCTGGCCAAGCACAGGAAAAATAAATCTCACCGAACTTTATAAAGTGAGGATCGGTCGCCTTCAGCATGTGCATGATCTTTCCACGCTCATCTACTATCTGGCGCAAGGGGACAATTTTGACACCGTCGATCAAAGATTCGCTCCTTCGTTTAAGTGGCGCAATCGCCATTTCGAAATCTCGTTGGTGAGTTGTTCGTCTTTCGCTGAAACGAGATGTCAGCAGTCCGCAGAGCTGTACAATTTCAGCGTCTAGTTGCGAAGAGAATTGTGTTGCTCGCAGCAAAGCACGCCAGGCGGCATGAGTTATTCAGGAAGCCAACACAGCCCTGACTCGTCTGCGAACTGTTTAGCGCGTTCAGCGCAAACGGGGATAGGCAGGAAGCCACGGGTGATTCAATATCAATTGTAATTTCCGTTCCACCTGAGGGCCGCGTCTAGTCGGTGTTCGTCGATCAGAGTACGTAACCATTTGAGACGAGTGTACCGTTGGTCTACGTACTTCTCATAATTTAAGCCGATTCTCTGGAAGTCCTCGTAGAGCTGCCTGGCTCCATCTTCGGGCGTCCAGGAGAATTGAAAGTCAGGAAAGACTCGGGCAAACTTTGAAAAATCGGCTTTATAAGTTCTCTGATCCGCATCCGAGGAACCCTGCACTTCCAGCATGCTACCCGGCACCGCAGAGGCAACGACTCGCGCCAAATCGATGATTCTTTTGTTAAGGTAGCCGGCCCCTGTGTTAAAGGCCTGATTGTGGATCAGCTCACGTGGAGCCTCAAGAACAGCAAGAAAAGCTCTGGAAACATCTTCGACGTGGACCACCGGCCTCCAGGGAAGCCCGTTGCTCAAGACGGTGACCTTTCCCGTCGTCACGGCTCGTGCTGTCAGATCATTGAGAACCGTATCGAAACGCATCCGCGGCGAGAGGCCATAAACGGTCCCATTCCGTAAGAAGACGGGAGAAAAGTCATCTGAGGCCAGTTCGCCCAGAGCTTTTTCCGCCTCTACCTTTGATCTTGCATATTCAGTGCGGGGAGCCAGGGGTGATTCCTCATCTACTTCAGCCGCTTCAGACATCCCGTACATAATGCAGGATGATGAAAACAAGAACCGTTCTACTCCGGCCTCTCTGGCCAGGCGGGCCAAGTGAACCGAGCCTTCCAGGTTGATCTCTCTCGTCCACTGGTTATTTAGATTCCCGATTGGATCATTACTCAACGCCGCCAGATGGACGACTGCGTCAAAACCTCTCAGATCGTCTACCTTAACATCCCGAATATCACGCCTTAGTTCAGGCACGGTAACCGGGTCGTCGACTAGAGTACATTCTCTGAAATAACCCGTGTCGAACCCGACGACGTCATGTCCGCTCCGTAGAAAAAGAGGTGCCATCACGGATCCGATATATCCCTGATGGCCCGTCATCAATACGCGCTTGCTTGTTCCCATCGACTCCATCCTCTTCTATTCTGCTGAAGCAAGTCGCCCACGACTTGCAAGAGAGAGCGGTCCGGTGTTACAAGAATCGTCCGACAGCCTGCTGCATGGCCAGCCTCTGCGTCCCGCTCGTCATCACCAATAAACAACGTCCGTGTCAAATCCAGATGAAAATCTCTTTGCGCCCGAAAGAGCATTCCGGGTTTGGGCTTCCTGCACTCACATCCTTCATCCCACCCATGAGGACAGTAGTAGACCGCCTCGATGTCACCTCCTGCGGAACGCACCTCCAGACACATTCGCCGGTGGATGTCGAGAAGGTCCTGTTCAGTCATCTCTCCTCGTGCCACACCCGCTTGATTGGTGACGACAATGACGCGGTAACCGTTCTCTCTGAGTAAACGAAGCGATTCGAGCGCTCCCGGCAGCCATTGGAAGTCCTCCCAACGCCTGACGTAGCGGGCCTTGGGTGGCTTACGATTTAAAACACCGTCACGGTCCAGAATCACCGTCGCTCTTCTGGCTAGAAAGCTTTCAGTTAGCGGCAAGCGCTCCAGAGAACCGACGCTGTAATATCTGTGATCGGTCTCAAAGGCCACCAATTCCCGCCGTGCTGTTAACGCCGGATACACCGACTCCTCAAAGAGTTGATTCTCGCGCGGCAGGAATCCAATCACCGACCGGTCCAGAATTGCATAGCTGATCTCGACGCCTTTTAGTCCGGGTGAGGTCCTGCTCCGATCGAAAACTTCGACGAATCCATCCGACCCGACTCTGACGCTGTCTCTCGAATACTGATCCCGGTTTCGGTAAACCGTCACCAGCCCACGGGCACCCGATTGCAGAAACATTTTCCACATCGGTTCGAAACGCATAGGCCAGTAATTGTCGCAATAAAGAAGCAGAAAGCAGGGATCGAGGCGATGCGCCGCTAGTTCAACGCGCCTTGCAGTCAAATCCTCCACCTTCGATATCGAATAATCAATATCGACTCCCCACCTGGAGCCATCTCCGAAATGAGATTGGATAACCTGTGGGAGATAACCCAATAGAAAGAGAATCTTCCGGAATCCCTGATCTCGAAGCATTTCAACGATGTATTCGAGAAATGGTTTTCCATGGAATTCAACCATGGGCTTGGGCCGTGTGTAGGTGATCGGCCGCAAGCGGGTCCCCTCACCACCAGCCAGAATGACTGCTTGGGTAGGTCGGGAACGAGGGATTCTTTTCGAAATCGGTGTCGAGAGCGCTTGAGTCATAGTCGATCGTGTTCTTGCTTGGTTGCGACGATGGAGTCGTATTTGAAAAAATTGCGAGCGTCGTCAAGCCGCTTTACACCCGACTTGATCCGCCGGAGAGCATTCGAGGGCCAGACTTGACGATCGGCCAGACAACCCCCTTCAAGAACGAAGGTTGAACCAGTTGTCTGGGGCGACAGTAGACGGAGTGTATTGCGGCCCGAAAAGCAGCCGCAGCTTGTCCCCTGGACCTGAATGCAAGAGCCGCCCCGGTCCAGGTCTCGGCCTGAACTTTCCACATTGGAGCACCTCGTAAGTCGCTTGACTCGAATGTCTTGTGGAGCAACTGGTTCCAGCTCTGCGTCGGCCCGACAGCACTTCTCTTCTCCCGTACCAGTTTCTTTCCCACAGTGCGGCTGTATCGGGACAGCAAGGCCTGTCCTGTTTCCTCCTCTACGATCCAGGGCCAGCTTTCAAGGGACTCCTTCACATAGTTCAGCAGCGATCTGGCATCGTTGAACCGTGCCTTCTGCATTGCCACGGTCTTAAACACGGCCAAGCGAGCTTTGCGGCTCACATGATCCTTGTCCGATCCCTGCGGCATGAGCGCCAATGCATCTTCGATAATCTGCGTTACCACTCTCGCATTCTCACCACTGGCCAGCGTCTGGTACCAGAGACCTTCTTTTGAGAAGTTACCATGGGCGACTGCACCGGGTACGAAGAGAAAGCGGTAGTATCTGGCCATTCTTAGAGCCAGGTCATAGTGCTCCATCGTGGGCAGCGATTCGTCAAAAAGACCGGCTCTCTCAAAAACCTCTCGTCGTGTTATCAGGGTATTGAAATGGATAAAGTCGTCGGTTCGTGTGATGAAAGCTTTGAAGACATCGCCAGAAGGAGCTTCTGCCGGCCAGGCTTCAACATGCTTTCTTCCATCGGACACACTCATCTGCCCATAGACGACGTCAACGTCTGGATTCCTGCGCAGAATGTCGAGCTGGAAACACAGCTTATGTGGAAGCCAGACATCATCATCATCCAGAAAGGCGATGAATCGACCATTGGCTGAGACGATTCCAAGATTTCGAGGAGCACTGGGCCCTTTCTTCCGATTTCGGAGAAAGTGAGCTTGCGGAAAGGCAGTCCGCGTCGCAGGAAGAATGTCGGATTCTTCGTCGTAGACGACATTCACTTCAATCTCAAACTCTTCTCCCAGGCCTTTCTGGTTGAACACAGATTTGAGGGCCCGATGCAGCATCTTGGGACGGCCGTGTGTTGGAATCACTACTGTAACTAGTGGAACCGAAAGACTCATTACGCGCTACTTTCCAGTTCGAGCTACGCCTAGACCAACCGGCCCGACGGTTGTTCCCGACTCGAGTTCCGCAACCGTCGACCATTCCAGCCTGGGGCGAACGGCTCCTCCCAATGCCTGGGCAAAGTCGCCGCGCGCACTATCCCCCTCTGTACTATCTACGACTGTGAAGGCGACAGCGCTATGTTCATTAAACTGAGGAATGAATGGATGAATCGCCGCCAAAGCCACCTGGATCAGGTGAATGCCTTCCGAAAGAAGGTTCCCCGGAATCCAACCGGTCGTCTTGTAAACTCCACGGGGCCTTTTTCGACGGCGCCATACAGGATCCAGATCGAGGGCAGGAAAAAGGTAGAGCCCCTCCTGGTTGAAGACGTGGAAGGTTGGGAGAAGCTCGTGTCCTTCCTTTAGCACTTCGAATTCGATCTGAATGCCGACTTTGCGCCTGATGTCGATACTTTCAGCAATCTCCCCGTCTTCATCTATGACTTTGACCGATCGCAGGCGCGCGATATCGCCTCCGGGCGCCTGCGCAGCGTCCCATTGCCGAAAAGCAGCGGTGCCTTCCCCTGCATTGAGATAGACACTGGCCACTTCATGGGCTGGACCATCCATTACGGCGCGGCCATTCTCGAGCAGGATGGCCCGGCTGCATAATCTGGTAATCGATGCAATGTTATGTGAAACAAAAATGACGGTCCGCCCCTCCTTGGCGACATTGTCCATCTTTCCCAAACATTTCTTCTGGAATGCAATATCGCCGACCGCCAGTACCTCGTCAACCAGCAGAATTTCTGGTTCCAGGTGAGCTGCAACGGCAAAGGCGAGACGCACTTTCATTCCACTCGAGTACCGCTTTACCGGAGTTTCAATGAAGCGGGAAACACCCGCAAATTCGACGATCTCCTCGAACTTCGATTCAATCTCTCGGCGGGTCATCCCGAGAACGGCGCCATTGAGGAAAACATTCTCGCGACCCGTCAGTTCGGGATGAAAACCAGTCCCGACCTCAAGCAAAGAGCTAACTCTTCCTCGAATTTCAACTCTTCCGCCAGTCGGTTCGGTGATCTGCGAAAGAATCTTGAGCAGCGTGGATTTACCGGCTCCGTTTGAACCGATCAGACCGACAACTTCGCCTGACCGAACATCAAAGGAGACATCCTTCAGCGCCCAGATTACGTCTTCAGCTTTTTGGCCTGGCTCAAACTGAGACAGACTCCTCAAACGGCGCAGATTATGAATGGGCCGAGAAAGCTTGGAGATCACTTTTCCGACCAGGGTGTCATGGTCTGAATCCCGTACCCCGATCCGATATCGCTTGGAAACATCGTGGACTCTAATGGCGAAATCATTCGTCATCATACAACGTCAGCAAAAACACGTTCCTTATTCCGGAAATAGGTAGCTCCGCTGGCCAATAAGGCCACAGAGACAACAAAAGAAAGAGCGATTAAATCCCACGGCATGGGACCCGTTCTCAAGAGTGATACGCGAAAACCTTCAATAATTCCCACCATCGGATTCAGACCGTAGAGCAACCGGTACTGAACAGGAACATAACTCAGCGGATAGACGACAGGAGCAGCATACATCAACAGCTGGATTCCGAAGTGCAGGCCGTAGTTAATGTCCCGATATTGAATGGCCAGCGAACTCAACCACATACCTGCACCAGCCGCTGCCATCATCGTCATAAAAACAAGCAAAGGCACCATCACAACCGCTTCAGCACCGGGGAATATTCCATAGTAGGCCATTAAGCCAAGAAGGACCAGAAGAACAAGAAAAAAGTCCACCAGCTTCCCCAGCACCGAAGCTATTGGCACGATTAGTCTCGGAAAATAGATCTTCTGGATCATATTCGAGTTCTTGATCAGGCTGCCGGAAGCATCGGTCAAAGTCGTGGAGAAGTAGCTCCAAAGCGTCAAGCCCGCCAGACTGAATACCTGGTACGGCTGCCCGTCTGACTCGAGCTTGGCCAGATTTCCAAAGACGACCGTAAAAACGATCATCGAGAATACCGGTTGGATCACAGCCCATCCGATGCCGAGAACTGACTGGGCATAGCGAACTTTGATATCGCGCCACACGAAAAAGAGAAACAGTTCTCGATAAGCCCAGAGCTCCCGAAATCGTATATTGATGAGGCCCTTTCGGGGTTCAATAATCGTTGTGGCCACAGAAAGTTCAGACATACAAGCAAAATTCC
>DATGOF010000570.1:0-3971 GCA_035306285.1 Acidobacteriota bacterium
AATCCTGTGCTGATGGGCGAACTCTAGGGCCTCAGCAACTTCCGCCATCAGTTTTAAAGCAGTCTTTAGAGGAAGCGACCCTTTGCGCAGGAGCACTTCAGCAAGCGTCTCCCCTTGGACATACTCCATCACGATGAAAGCGGTTCCGTCGACCTCACCAATCTCGTAAATCTTGCAGATAAATGGATGGTCCAGAGCGGCAGCTGACTTCGCCTCACGCAAGAAACGCTGCCGGGCCACCCTGTCCAAGCGCATCCGGTCGCATAGAAATTTGAATGCGACTTTCCGATCCAGTTTCTCGTCGTGAGCCAGATAGACTTCGCCCATACCGCCCCGTCCCAGAAACGAAAGAATCTGATAAGTCCTGATACGTTTGCCCGTCCAACTTGGTTCTTCCGAAGCCAGAGTCTGGGCGGCGACCTGCAGGGCCGGAAGTTCCAGGAAGGTTTCCAACTGGTCGTCCTGATCGAGGAGCAGCTCGACTTCTAGTCGGAGTTCTGGATCTTCCGAACAGGCTTCCTCCAGGAACGCTCTTCTCGCGTGGTCGCTCTTCTCAGAAGCGGCGTGATAGAGACTCTCAATCTTCTCCCAGCGCTCCCGCTTCATTGCCAGCCCTCTCCCTTTAGTTCTTTGAGAAGCCAAGCTTTAGCGAGTCGCCAGTCCCGCATGATCGTATCTTGTGATACTTGCAAAACTTCGGCGGTCTCCTTGATGCTCAGGCCTCCGAAGAAACGCAGCTCTACCACTCGACCTTTCCTCGGGTCCAGTTCAGCCAGCAGGTGTAGCGCACGGTCCAGCGCAAGCCAATCCGCAACCGACTGGCGAGTTGATAAGCACCCTTCGTCGAGGGAAACCTTAATGGCTGCGCCTCCTCGCTTACGGCAGTGACGCGATCGCGCATAGTCTATGAGCACTCGTCTAACTAACTCGGCTGAAAGGGCAAGAAAATGGGCACGATCTCGCCAGTTTACACGCTGGCAGTCAACCAGCCTCAGATAGGCTTCGTTGACAACGGCTGTCGTCTGGAGGGTGTGATTCTGGCGTTCACCCACCATATAGCGGTGGGCCAGGCGATGAAGTTCGGAGTAGACCAGAGGAATTAGCTTGTCGAGCGCTGAATCCTCGCCCCTGCTCCAGGCCAACAGCAGGCTAGTCACCTGATGTTGCGAAAGCATCGGTTTCCCGCCCCCTTTCAGCGGGTGGACATTTCCGGCCATTATAAAGCACTCCTACCCTTCCTACTAGAAAAAGCGTCAGCGGATTCACAACTTCTTAAGTGACTTTCGCGCCTTCCCCACACAAGCGGGAGGAATCTCACCCTCTGGAGGTCAGAATGAAAAGTCCGGCGAAACGAATCTGGTCGGGATCAAACATCTTTGGCCTACGATCTGACAAGGAAAGGCGCAAAAGACGATGGAAAGGTTGCACGTGGATCTACCAAATTGTGCTAATTCCCTGTTTTGTGCTGGCCACCAACTCTCTGCTAGCTTCAGACTCCCCAGCGGCAACGGTTCCTTTTGAACTGCATGGACATTTTATGGTGGTGAAGAGGGAAGCTCTCGGCCTGCGCGATCTGAACTTTGCCATCGACACGGGCGCAAGCCTAGCCGTCATGGATATTGGGATCGCCAAGAAACTAAATCTTCCTACTCGAGAAGCGGTAGCAAAAGTCCTGGAAAAGAAAACCCCGGTGAGGGAGACCACCATTCAAAAGTTGATTATAGGCACTCAGACCTTCGAAGATTTCACGGTTCAACTGGTCGATCTCTCGCAAATAGGTGGTAAGACAAGAGTACGCATCGATGGACTGATCGGCCTCGATTTACTAAAAAAGACCAACCTCAGAATCGATTTCGAGAACCGGACAGTAACTTTTGGCTTAGTAGTCAGCCACGGCAATTCCCACTTTTCTTTTTCCAGCATGCTCCCATTCATTTTGGTACCGATCTATGTCGGGGGGAAAGGCTTATCCTTCTATTAGATACGGGATCGCCATTCACCGTCCTGTACGACTGTAACCCTCCAGACCTGATTCCAATGGTGCGAACCAAGGAAATGCGTGAAATCGTGGCAGTGGGTGGCGAAGGCGTTGTCGAACGAGTCATTCTAAAGGAGATTGTTATCGGTTTGTCCCGATGGAACGAGTTTACTGCCCATATGCTGGAAGGACCCTGCTCCAAGAATGGCCCCGATGGTGTTCTCTCAGTCGCTCCTTTGGGCCTCCGCGTGCTGAATCTGGACTTCAAGAAGAATATTGTGAGCTGGGAACAATAGCTTCCACAGCTGACGGTTTTGAACCCGCCGGCCCCTCAACACTCAGGCCTCAAGCTCGCGCAGGATATGTCGGCAGTTCAAAATCTTCTCTGCCAGATCGAGTGGACGATAGTAGTAGTGATTGGCTGCCTCGAATCCAATTCGTGAATCGCGCCGGGCAATGACAAAGAGCCTCCGAGCCAGCTCGATCTCGTCCCGAGCAATCCGAGCCAACTCTTCACGCATCGATCGATCCCCGTTAATCCCGCTTGCTTTTAGCAGGTAAAAGCGAACCTGATTGGCGACACTCTTAAAGTGGAGATAGCAGGTCTCAGCAATCCCATAATCGAGAATAGCATTATCCCGTTTGCTCGGCGACACCACTTTCAAGGCGTCGGCAAACATTTTGAGTCCCTGTGCCCATAAAGCCGACATCTTCTCGAATTGGCCGTGGACAATTTCGGGCGGGTATGGACCGACCCACTGCTCGACTTGATCATATGGGAAAAGGATCATCCCGGGAGGATAGCCAGTCTCCTGGAGGCGCAACAGATTGGCCGGGCCATGCTGCGTGGGAATGGTGTACATCGATACACCGTAAGGGAATTCTTCAAACGCGTCGCTAAACTGCTTCCAGGCTTGGACGACGTGCGGAGCAGCAGAACGTCCGTAGCGTCTTCTGGCTACCCTGGCGAGGACTTCTTTTGCCTCAGGCGCCGGCCAGTACAGGTATTCCCTGGCGACCTCTAGATTCGGCGATGGATAACCTCCCACGGTCCATGACAGCATGATTCCGTCAATTCCCTCCTTTAAGAGATTATCCAGGTGACGCGTGATCAGGTGTGGTACGGGAATGTAAGGTACCGCAGAAATCTCCCAAGTTGCATTGATTTGAACCTTGGCGGTGGTCTTTAACCCATTCTGTCGTGCTGCGGTCCAATGTCGACGGGCTCTCGGCCCGGGCCCTACTGCAGAAATCGAATACTCTCCGACTCGCGTTGAAAAGCCACCACGCGTTACAGGAACGTGCCATTCGCTGACACTTTGAAGCTTCACATCCTGAGGCAGTTGCCGGATGACCTTCTCTGGATCCGCCCCGTTGGGTACCCAGTCATCTCCCCACCCCCAATCCCAGGCGATTACCTCGGCATCTGCGCTCACTTCTCGAACTCCGTCCCGCAAAGTCTGCAGCACTTCGGCTACGACCTCCCATCCCTGTCTCTTTGAGCAACGGGGACAGGTAGTTGCCTTTCCTTTCGAGAAACAATTGGTGAGATGCTCCGACATGGTAATGACGAAGATCCCTCCAAGACCCGGAACTCGAGAAAAGATCTGGCTGAGGCTCTCACGAAGCCATTGGCGGACGCGTGGCTGGCTGGTGCAAAGTGCGTAATGGCCCGGCTCTGTGGGTTCCGAGACCCCCTTGAGCTCAGGAAAGTGCTGGAAGAATGACTCCGGCATAGCTCTGGGTTCGTTGAGATAAAGGTAAATCTTCAAGCCCTGTTCACCAGCCCTAGTGACGAGGTCTCGCAAGCTTTCAAGGCGCTTATCTGCTCCTTCTCCAAATTCTGGAAAAACTTCGGAGGTAGCAAGGTTTCGCAGGATTCCTTGCAACCACACGCCAGTCACCCCAAGACGACTCAAGCGCTTCAGATACTCGTCAGGAAAAGGATCAATGTCGTCCTCCATGAGAGGATCGCCGAACAGTGCGAAGTAGG
>DATGOF010000571.1:0-2560 GCA_035306285.1 Acidobacteriota bacterium
CAGGAGAGCGCCCGCGGCGAGCTGGAGAAACGTCAGGAAGCCATTGATCAGCTCGTGAAGCCGGTAAAGGAGTCGTTGGAGAAATTCGACGTCCGGGTTCGCGAAATCGAAACCGCACGGATCGGTGCTTATAAGAGCCTCTCGGAACAGGTAAGGATCCTAATAGAGTCACAGAATCAACTCCGTTCTGAAACCTCTAATCTCGTCCGCGCCTTGCGAGCCCCGGTGGTGAGGGGAAGATGGGGGGAAATTCAGCTCAAGCGGGTAGTCGAGATGGCGGGGATGCTGGAACACTGTGATTTCTTCCAGCAAGAAAGTGTTTCTACCGAGGCGGGACGCTTGCGGCCTGACCTTCTGGTTCGTCTTCCAGGTAAGAAGAGCATCATCGTCGATGCGAAAGCGCCGCTCGAGGCCTATCTGGATGCACAGGAAGCAGAGACTGAGCAGAAGCGACTGGAAAGGCTGAGAGAACATGCTCGACAGGTTCGAAGTCACCTGAAGACATTGAGTATGAAGGCCTACTGGGATCAATTTGATTCTGTCCCGGAGTTCGTCGTCTTGTTCCTCCCTGGGGAAAATTTTTTCAGTGCCGCCCTGGAGCAGGATCCCGCTTTGATTGAGGCAGGAGTTGATCAGAAAGTGATCATCGCCACGCCAACCACCCTGATCGCCCTATTGCGGGCAGTAGCTTATGGGTGGCGGCAGGAGGTGCTTGCCGAGAATGCTCAGAAGATCAGCGACCTTGGGCGTGAGCTGTACAAACGAATAGCAGCGATGGCCGGGCACTGGGCACGTGTCGGTAATGGGCTCAGCACGGCCGTGAAGAGCTACAATCAGGCTGTCGGATCTCTGGAGTCGCGAGTCCTGGTTTCGGCTCGCCGCTTTAAAGAATTGGAAGCTGCTGCTGAGAACTCAGACATTGCCCCGCTGGAACCTGTCGAACATCAGGTCCGCCGATTGAGTTCAGAAGAATTCTACGCTGGAGAGGATGCGGAAGAAGCTGATGAAGGCGAAGGCCGCGTGCTCTCCGTGGGATCCTGAGCAGGTTTCGCACGCGCGGCACGGGTAGAGGGAAACGCAAATTCCAGCTCTTCATTTTTTACGTCTGACGATTTTCTCTATGTGATAATACGCTGGTTTGGGGTGCGCACACTAGGTTTTCAAGTTCAGCTGGAGTGAACGGACAATGAGTCAACAGAAATGCAAATGCAGCCTTTCTCACGCATCGAGCAGCACGCTCGTTTCTGGGCTGGTCTTAGGTAGTCTCTTGATTCTGGGCGTCTTCTCAACCGGTTGTTCATCCATGCCGGCGAGCAATTCCGAGCTGGCTTCGCTGATTGAACGAGGAGAGTACCTGGTATCGGCTCTGGGATGCGAGGATTGTCACACCCCCTTCGAGATGGGTCCGGACGGGCCGCAGCCTGATAGGACCCGTCACCTGTCCGGTCACCCCCAGGATTTCAAATTGCCCGCTCCGCCACTTCAGGAGGGGAGTCCGTGGCTATGGATGGGGGCTGCCACCAACACCGCATTTGCAGGACCGTGGGGGATCAGTTACGCCTCTAACCTCACACCCGATGAAAATACCGGGATGGGAATCTGGACGGAAGAAATGTTTATCAGCGCCATCAGGACGGGGAAACACATGGGGCAGTCTCGCCCCATCATGCCACCCATGCCTTGGCAGGCTTACAGCAATCTGACCGATGAAGATCTGAGTGCGATCTTCGCTTACCTGCGGACGGTCCGTCCCATCTCAAACAGGGTGCCGGAATACTCGCCTCCCGGTAGGGCCGACGCCGGTCAGCCGTAGACCGCCTGAGGAACCGATCGCTTTGTAGAATTTCGGGCCGTCTTTTTCGTTTATAGCGGCTTGACGCGCGCCCCTGAATGCTTGCGATCCCCCTAGAAGGACTGGACTACTCGAACAACCGATCACACAAGGTAAGTGCGTTTTGTCCGGCACCGTATTACCATAGTGTTTAGAAATATTGTCCAAGCACTCTCTCAGAAGCGGAGGAGGGACTTGAGAGCCAAGATGGTAACTGGCCTGATCGGTGAGTACAGCGTGGCGATTGATGTCAGAAGGCACCTGCTTCCAATCGGAGTATTATGACCTCCTGGCTGGTCACTACTATGTCTGCGGCCTTACTCCGACCTCAACTAAGTCGAGTTTCGGTATTCCTCCTAATCGTTTGGAGTCCACTTCAGGGATGCAGCTCGAATGAGCCGACGACGATAGAAATCAGGTCGACCGATGATCTGCGAGAAGTCATGGAAACACGAGATTGGCGTCAAGCTGAGGCAGCCGTTTCACAATTACAAGATCAATTGCAACCGGAGCTTGTGGTCCCTCTCTTGCAGCTCTGGGAGAAAGCCGAACGGAACGAAGTACAACATCGATGCTTTCGTGTACTGAATCACTGGGGCGTTCCGATCGTAAAGAATGAATATCTGCAGCGGCTGAGAGAGGAACTCCATTCTTGGAATAGTCAGGTCCGATCATTCATGGAGGAAACACAGCCAGACCGCCAGTGGCTCAATCAAGTTTCGCGTCATC
>DATGOF010000572.1:0-4013 GCA_035306285.1 Acidobacteriota bacterium
CCCGGTCTTCGACCGGGTGCTTGCCAGGTGAGCTACGATGTTTTCTCCCTCGATGGTAATCCTCGGGATCCTTTGCCCGAGGGTCTGTGGCCTGCCGATAGAGCCCGGGAATACAATAAGAGGTTATGGTTAAAGACGCCTACTACTTCATCATTCCGCTACTACTTCTGGCACTCGCCCTTTTTTGGTGGGGTTTTCTCCTGTTGCCGATTCTCGTGTTGGGGTTAGCCGTTTTTGTAGGATTTTTCTTCCGCAACCCTGATCGCGTGATCCCAAATGACCCCGATGCTATCATCAGCCCGGCCGACGGCAAGGTGGTTCAGATCGCCGAAGGTCCAGAAGGTGCACGCGTGTCGATCTTCCTGTCGGTTTTCGACGTCCACGTTAATCGCGCACCCTGGGGAGGCACTATTCAGCGACAGGATTATCACCAAGGCCGATTCCGTTTGGCTTTCGACGAGCGGGCTTCGGTCGAGAATGAACGGGTGGTTTTCACTGTCGGTGACGACCGTCAGATTACCTTCGCTTTAATCGCCGGATTGATTGCCCGTCGCATTGTTCCCTGGAGAAAGGTCGGGGAGATTGTGGCTAAAGGTGATAGAATAGCCTTAATTCGATTCGGTAGCCGCGCTGACGTTTTTCTTCCTCCGGAGTGTGAACTCGTCGCCCGGGTTGGCGATCGAGTTCGAGCCGGCAGCAGTCTGATAGGACGTTGGAGGTCCTCTGGTCTTGAAAATGGAAACGAGTGAGAGTGAGATCGAACAATCGTTTGTTCCCAGGAGAAAACTGAGACGTAGCATCTATTTGCTGCCGACAGTTTTCACAGTGGGAAACATCTTTGCCGGCTTCTTTTCCGTCATTGCTACCCTCAATGGCAACTATCAGCATGCTGCGATAGCCATCGGTATTGCCGTGGTCCTCGACGGTATCGACGGAAGGGTGGCGAGAATGGCCAACGTCGCCAGTGATTTCGGACTTCAGCTGGATTCCCTGGCCGACGTGATCTCTTTCGGCCTGGCTCCTTCAATACTGATTTATTCCTGGGGCTTTGCCGACCTCGGGAATTTTGCCAGACTGGCTGCTTTCGTCTATTTGATCTGCGGAGCCATGCGATTGGCTCGGTTTAATGTACAGGTTCAGAATCTTAAGCATTTCGCCGGCCTTCCGATACCGGCTGGTGCGGGCCTTGTAGCCGCTACCGTTCATCTTTTTGAGGCCCCTCCGGAGTCGAGTATTGCCAAGTTCGCGCTCGTAGCGATGACCTACATGGTTGCCTTTCTCATGATCAGCAGCATTCGATATCCTTCCCTGAAGCAGCTGAATTTGAGCCGCGGAAAATCTCACCTGAACGTGTTGATTCTGGCTCTCATTGTGGCCGGGGTTATCTGGTATTCCCAACAAGTCTTGATGATTATTGCGTCGGCATACGTTTTAAGCGGCTTGTTTCATCGGACTTATCAGTTCATCCATTACCGGATACTGCAATCCAAGGATCTTGGCGTAAGAAGCGTCGAATCTGAAAAGTAGCTCATTCGGCCGTCGCCCTACCGGCACGATCCCTGTGCGCGGGCACGAGACAGCCATCCATCCGTGCCATCGCCACTCTGCTTCTCGGTCTCCTCTGCCTCTCTGCTTCTCGGTCTCCTCTGCCTCTCTGCGGTGAAATCGACTGGAGGGAGGGCGGTCTTTTCCCCACTGGAAGCACAATCGAAGCCGCCTTCCAGCTGCAAGGGGACAAAGATAGGGTAATTTTGCTAAATTGAACGGGTTCAAGGGCTCAGAACGTGCGGCACCGCCCAGGTGTTGAGGATCGATAGGAACAAACATGCAGGCGCGCAAAACCAACGTTATTGCAGCTTCAGTAAAGAAGTTACTGCGAGCTCAAGCCAATCAGCATGTTGCCAACTTACTCATGCGGCTTCATCCAGCGGATGTGCCGGATATTCTTGTTGAGCTTGGTGATCGCGACAAAATCGCTGTCTTTAGCATTTTGATGAAGCGCGATCGAGAACGAGCTGCCGAAGCATTGAAAGCAATGGGACCCGACCAGGGAACCGAGATGCTCCTTAAGCTTCCCCGAGAAGAAGCCAGTAGGCTCCTCCAGGAACTAGAAGGCGATGACGCAGCAGTCTTCGTGTCTGAATTGCCTGAGGAAGTAGGAGAGGAACTGCTGGAACGGATGCGGGTCGAGAGCTCTACGGTCGTTCAGGGTCTTCTCCGCTACGAGAAGGAGACGGCCGGGCGCATAATGACGCCCCATGTTTTCGCTCTTCATGAAGATCTTTCGGTGAGCGAGGCCATCCATACGATTCAAACCACTCAGGATCTGGAGATGGTTTTCTATCTTTTTGTCGTAGATGACCGTGGTCATCTCGTCGGCGTGGTTTCGCTGCGCCAGCTTTTGATGGTCCCCCCCAGCACCCCGCTAAAGAAGATAATGACGACCGATGTCATCTCCGTGACCACTGATACCGATCAGGAAGAAGTGGCCCGTCAGGTCGCCCAGTACGATTTGCTGGCCATTCCGGTTGTCGATGAAGAGAACAAGCTGGTAGGAATGATCACTGTCGATGATGTCATCGATGTCATCGAGGAAGAAGCCACCGAGGACATTTTTCTGATGGCGGGTGTGGATACCGACGATCATGTCTATACCCCTCCCATGACCTCGGTTCGCAAACGTTTTCCGTGGTTGGTCGTCAATCTGGGGACGGCCCTGGTTGCAGCGACGGTCGTCTCCTATTACGAACCAACGATTGCACGCTTCTCGTTTCTGGCAGTCTTCATGCCCGTCGTGGCAGGAATGGGAGGCAATACCGGGACTCAGACTTTGACAGTGATTGTACGCGGCCTCGCCCTGGGTGAAGTCAGCTGGGAGAATAGCTGGAGGGCTCTCATCAAAGAGATTACGGTGGGTGTTTCCAACGGAATCGCTATGGGGGTTCTGGCTGGCCTCGTGGCCTACTTGTGGAAGGCGAACATCCTGCTAGGACTGGTCCTGGGTGCCTCCATGATCATCAACATGTTTGTAGCAGGAGCTGCGGGAACATTAATACCTTTGATGTTGAAACGTCTGAACATCGATCCTGCTGTTGCCTCCGGCATCTTTCTCACGACCTTCACGGATGTGGTGGGGTTCCTCTCCTTCCTTGGATTGGCGGCGGCACTTCTGTCATACATCCCAATTCAATGAAATACATTCAAGTCGAGGCGCTTACCCTGAGGACCTATTCTTTCGGTGAAGCCAATAAGATTGCGGTCTTCCTCACCAAGACACAAGGTAAGCTAAGAGCTGTGGCTTACGGTGCAGGAAAGTCCAAGAGCCGATTTGGCAGCGGTCTCGAGCCTCTGACCCACCTCCGGATCAGTTTCGGCCGTCGTCAGAATCAGGAACTGGCGATTGTACAGAGCTGCGAAATTATCAGGGCCTTTCCGGCCTATCGCCTATCCTGGGAACAGAACCTTCACTTTAGTTACTTCGCCGAGTTGCTGATTGAATTCACGTCAGAGGCGATGGAAAGTGAACGCCTCTTTCGCCTCGCGCTGGCGGTATTGGATGCAGTAGAGAAAGTTCCGATATCCCTCCTGGCGCGTTACTTCGAGTTCTGGCTGCTCAGGCTGGAAGGTGTATTGCCTCCCCTGAAAGAAAAATTGCCGGAAGATCTGGCTGCCCGGCTTATTGAGATGATGAGACGCCCCCCTGTCGAGCTGGCCTCTTTCAGTTTCTCGACTGGAGAGTTGGAGAGATTAGAAAGAGCGGCCTCCGAGTTGATAGAATACCACCTCGAAAAACCGCTCCGAGCACGAAAAATTCTCAAAGAGTTGTTGTAGGGCGGAAGTAAGAATTCAATGAATAATCAAACTTTTCAGGGAATTATCCATCGACTGCTGGAGTTCTGGATGGACTATGGCTGCGTTATACAACAACCGTATGACGTAGAAGTAGGCGCTGGAACGATGCACCCCGAGACATTCTTCAGAGTGCTGGGACCGGAGCCCTATGATGTGGCATA
>DATGOF010000573.1:0-3739 GCA_035306285.1 Acidobacteriota bacterium
AACGACCTGTACCAGGGGATGAGCCGGGAGGAGAAATGCTGAACCCAAACTCCCGGAGCCTTTATACCTCTGCATTGACCCCACCGCCGGGGATGATTTTCGACGAGGCCATTGCAACCACCTTTTCGATGGACCCAGCCCTACTGCTTGAGGCACCTGTCTACCTGGCGTTAATGGCGGCGGATGGTCATACCGATCCTGACCCGTTGTCTGTGCTTGAAGCCATCCGCAGGTACTCGAAACGAATCACCGTCTATGTGCAACGAGGACGGATTCAAGTGCCCCAGATTGCCAAGCCCAATCCATTGTTTGGGTTTCTGGAGGAAATGGTCGTCGAGGTAACGGCCCCTGGCGGAGGCGTCTTCCATCCAAAAGTCTGGGCAATCCGTTTTGTCAGCCCCGATCAAAGCAGCTCGATGTATCGTCTGGTGGTCCTGACGAGGAACATGACCACCGATCAGTCCTGGGACCTGTCACTTCAGCTCGAAGGCACGATTACAGGTAGGAAGTCCAAATCAAATAAACCGCTGGCACATTTCTTCAAGACACTTCCTGATCTGGCTACCGGACCAACGGAATCGGGCAGGAGCGAGCAAGCTCTCAGATTCGCGGACGAGCTACATCGAGTCCAGTGGGAACTCCCCGACGGCTTTGACGAGCTGACCTTCTATCTTCCAGGAACGAAAGGGTTTGACTGGGAGCCTCCCATGGCAAATCGGATGGCCGTCATCTCGCCGTTCTGTTCTGACGAAGCCCTGCGGGCACTGACGAAAAAAACCAAGGCCGCTGATGCTCTCATCTCACGCCCTGAGTCATTGTCAGCCCTGAAGAAGGAGACTCTCGAGCTCTTCACGCAATGTCTTCATCTGGACGACGCGGCGGAAACCGAGGATGGCG
This sequence comes from Acidobacteriota bacterium, assembly GCA_035306285.1. Taxonomy (GTDB): domain Bacteria; phylum Acidobacteriota; class UBA6911; order RPQK01; family JAPXNP01; genus DATGOF01. The sequence continues at coordinate 898 of DATGOF010000573.1, forward strand.
AGGAAGAAGAAGCCACCGAACAGCCGCTTGCGACCGGTCTTCATGCAAAGGTCTATCTGTTTGAGACCCGGTACTATTCAGATTACACCCATGTGATCATGGGGTCCGCGAATGCAACCAACGCGGCGCTGAGCGCTTCGAAAAATATCGAGATTCTGGTCGGGCTGGTTGGCCGGAAGAGTAAAGTTGGCGGCATCGACGAGCTTCTTGGCGCTGACGGATTAGGTGAATATCTTGTCGATTTCGACACGAGCAAGGAAGCAGAGATTGATGCGTTCCGGCAGGCGGCTGAGGAATCCGTTGAGAGGGCTCGCTCCCGGATAGCTGAAGCAGCTCTGTCCATCGAATGCAGCCCGGGATCGAAGGACGGCCTGTGGGCATTGGTGTTGACGGGCAAAATCCCATCCCTTGAGGGGATTGTCAGTGCTTCGGCATGGCCGATAACCGTTACCCGGGACTTTGCTGTGAACATCCAGGACAACGATGCTCATGGCGGGATCAGACTCGGAGATTTCTCCGCCTCTTCTGTAACGGGCCTCATCGCGTTTGAGCTTAAGACCAACCATCCGGACGTTACGGCCAGATTTGTACTGAATATTCCCGTTACCGGCATTCCAGACGAACGCAACTCTGCCATCCTGCAAACCGTGATCAGCAATCAGGAGGGATTCCTGCGTTATCTCCTGCTCTTGCTGGGCGATGATAATGTATCCGGACTTGATCCAGGTAGTGGCTCCGGGCTTGCCAAATGGTTGGCCCGGTTAGCCGACGGTGAGGATATCCCGCTACTGGAAGAGCTGACCCGCACGTACAGTCGACACCCGGAGAGACTGGCGGAAATCTCGGGGCTGGTTCGTGATCTGTCCCAGGGAAGCAAGAATGCGATTATCCCCGAGGATTTTTTAGACCTCTGGACGGTTTTTGAATCGGCTATCGGGAGGCGTGATGCGTAGCAACCGCTTTTTATCAACTCCCGCCTTGGCCGGTCTGAAAGATTTCCAGAGGAAGACCGTGGATTACGTCTTCAAGCGGCTCTATGGCGATGACCCAACTTCCCGTTTTCTGATCGCCGATGAAGTTGGACTCGGGAAAACGCTTGTCGCTAGGGGAATCATTGCCAAGACCTTGGAGCACCTTCAGGACGAGGTGGATCGGGTCGATGTGATCTACATCTGCTCCAATGCCGCCATCGCAACCCAGAATGTCAATCGGCTCAATGTCAGCGACACTGATGGTTTTTCAATCGCCACGCGGCTGACTTACCTTCCCAGACAAGTGCGGTCACTACGAAAGAACAAGGTGAATTTCATCAGCCTGACGCCTGGCACCGCCTTCGACCATGCGCGTAGTCGAGGGGGGCATGCCGACGAACGGGCTATCCTCTATCGGATGCTGTACGACTTGCCCCTGGCGCAAAATGAACGACGCAGACGGCTGCGCGTAGGCCTCCTCAACATTCTTCAGGCGACAGCAGGTAAGGACAACTGGCGAGCCAAGGCCAAAAACCTCCCAGCAGAGGATCTGGATGTAGACCTTTCCAAGGCCTTCCGTCGGGCAGTTATTGAGGATGCCGAACTGTATGCGGCCCTTAAGGAAGGCTGTGAACGCTTTGCTCGTTACCGGGACTACAGCAAAATCCCCTGGGAGGACTCCGAACTTCGCTACGACCTGATCGGAAAACTCAGAAGTAAGCTGGCTTCAGTGTGCCTTTCCGCGCTTGAGCCCGATCTGGTCATCCTTGATGAGTTCCAACGATTCAAGCACCTGTTGGATGGCGATGACGAAGCCTCCATGCTGGCGACCGCGCTCTTTGAACATCCCGACGTTCGCGTTCTCCTGCTGTCCGCAACGCCCTACAAGATGTTCACCCTCGACCAGGAGAATGACGAGGACGACCACTATCCAGATTTCATCAGGACGCTGAACTTCCTCTTCAATGATTCCGGTGAGGTCGATGCGGTCAAAAATCTCTTGTCAGAACATCGAACGACGCTCCATGCCTGCGCGAAGGGGTCGGTATGTCAACCGGGGAAAAAGGCCGAACTTGAACGAGCGCTCCTGAACGTCATGTGCCGAACGGAGCGGGTCGCGACGACTCGTGATCATAACTCGATGATGACCGAGATTGAACGGATGGCTCCCCTTACGCCAGCGGACCTTCAGCACGCCGCGACGGTTGACGCGGTGGCAATCTGTGTCAAGGCCGGGGAGCCAATCGAATACTGGAAGTCTGCGCCTTACCTGATCAACTTTCTGAAGCATTATGAGCTGCGGCATAAGCTGGATGCCCAGTTGAATGCCCCTTCAGATGCTCTTCGCGGAACTCTTTCGTCGGCAAATGGGCAGTTGCTGACGAAGGGTAAATTTGAAGGCTATCAGGCTCTCGATCCTGCCAATCCGAGGATGCGCGTACTTTTTGAAGACACGATTGATAAGGGCATGTGGCAGCTTTTATGGATGCCGCCTTCCATGCCGTATATCGAGCCTGGCGGCGCATACCAGGACAAGGATGGCTTGACCAAGGCCCTTGTGTTTTCCTCTTGGAGTGCTGTTCCGGACGCGATTGCGTCGATCTGCTCCTACGAAGCCGAACGGAAGATGATCGCCGGAACCTCGGTTTCCCACAGCGAACTCTATGACAAGATTAAGCCATTGCTGCGGTTTGCGGTGGCCTCAAATGATAATCGCCTGACTGGTATGCCGGTTATTGCCTGGTTGCTGCCGTCCCCAACCCTTACCACCAAGATTGACCCGCTTGAGATTGCTCTGGGCCGTGGAAGCGGACCACTGGACGTCCAGGAGCTGAGGGACGAGGTCAAGGCTATTTGCCGCAGTTTGGTCG